>DASSSG010000685.1:0-6319 GCA_035708545.1 Bryobacteraceae bacterium
TCAAGGCCGAGAAGTTCACAAATTACGAAGGGGGCGCAAAGTGGGACCTGACCCGAACGCTCGCCGTGACCACTGCCGTTTACCGCCTCGACCGTACGAATTCGACGGCGCGCGACCCGAATAACCCCGCGATCACGGTGCAGACCGGGAGTCAGCGGACCAGCGGATACGAGCTGAGCATCAACGGGAACCTGACGAACCGCTGGCTCGTCGTGGGTGGGTATTCATATCAGGATGCGTTCGTGACAAGCGCTACCACCGCTGCGGCGCGCGGTGCGCAGGTGGCGCTGGTTCCTCACCATACGCTGTCGCTGTGGAACAACTATCGCGTGCGGCCTCGCCTGCACATGGGCCTGGGAGTGATCCACCAGGGCGAAATGTATGCGGGCATCGACAATACCGTAACGCTGCCGCAGTTCACCCGCGCCGATCTCGCCGCCTGCTACACGCTCACGGAGATGGTGCGACTGCAGGCCAACGTCGAAAATCTGTTCGACAGGACCTATTACGCCACAGCTCACAGCAACAACAACATCATGCCAGGCTACGCGCGCGCGCTGCGCATCGGTCTCGCAGCCCGTTTCTAGTCTGCCGTTTCGCAGGTACCTTTAGCACTCCCTCACGGTCGTGGCTTCCGCGCGCGTCAGCAACAGTCGAGGCATCTCACATACGGAAGACCAGTTCGATCGCGGGCACCGCTGAACACGAGCGCTCGCCGGCTCTCTCGTTCCGGCGATCACGAATGTGCTTCCGCAGATCGCGAGTGGTAAACCCGCGCGGGCTATTATCTAGTCTGCCGTCTCGCAAGGACCTTTACCGGTCCCGCACGGCCGTGGCTCGGTTTCCGAGGCGCGCGCGTCAGCGGTCAGGACACTTCAGAGACAGCACACCAGCTGCATATGACCGATGATCTGATCCGGCGGAAGCTCAGTACAGAGGAGATGCGGAACAACGTCATCCGGCTTGCGTTCTACGGAGACCCCGCGCTGTTTCAACGTTTCTGCGCGATTGTGCGCGATGCAGTTCCGGAGGCCAACACCGGAGTGCTTCGCGGCAGCGCTGTTACCGGGTTCCGCTGGAAGGACGGCGTGCCCTTCGACGCGGATGGTCCCGGAACCAGCGACCTCGACCTCACGCTCGTGGGTTCCAACGTGCTTCGCTACTACACGATTGACGGATACTGGATCCCCGGAATTCACTCGCGGCCTCTCAGCGAAGAGGATCCGGACATCGCTCCCGAGCTGGTCCCCCTGCGCAGGCAGTTGATGGACATGGTGCACCGTCCGGTGAATATCCAGGGCACGCGCGACTGGATTCAGTATTTCCGCGGCGAGATTCTGGGCCAGCCGTACTTCACGCTTTTCGGCAGCGTGTCGGAATCGTGAGCCTGCGGCTGCTCAGCTATAACATCCGCCACGGCGGGGTCGATCGCCAAAAACAGATCGCTGCCGTTATCAACCATTGCAGGCCCGATGTGGTGATTCTGCAGGAAGCCGTGCGGCCCGATATCGTCGAGCAGCTGGCATCACTGTGCCAAATGAAACGCTCCGGATCGCTGCGCGGGCACTCGGTGGCTTTTCTCAGCCGGCTCGACATCTCGCATCATGCCTGGCATCATGTGCGTTTTGCACGGCGCAGGTATCTCGAGCTGATCCTCGCTGACTCGCGGATGCGCTTGTTCGGAGTCCACCTTTCCGCCGTGCACTCCAACGTCACCGAGCGTCGGCGCACTTATGAACTGCGGGCATTGCTGCGAGGAATCGCCGAACACAAGGAAGGGTTCCATATCGTGACCGGCGATTTCAACACGCTCGCTCCGGGCGAGCACCTGGATGCCGCGAAGCTGCCGCCACGGCTGCGCGCGATCGTGTGGATGACCGGACGAACAATCCGGTGGACGACGATACGCCTGATGCTTGACGCTGGCTACGCCGACGGATATCGCATTTTCCATAAGAATGATGAAGGCTTCACGTTTCCAACGCGGGACCCGCACGTGCGGCTGGATTATGCCTTCGTGCCCGCAGTGTTCGCAGTGCGGCTGACGAAATGCGAAGTGGTCCATGACGCGCCTTCCGTGCGTGAGGCCTCCGATCATTTTCCGTTGCTGACCGAGATCGCCGACGCCCCCGCTCAGGGCTGAACGAGTCGCTGAATAACCTCCGGGTTGTCCGGCAAGAGGCCGGATTTGACCAGCCTCGGCGTCAGCACGCGCCAGTTCGAGTCGACTGCGTAGATGCGCCGGAAGAGCGGTAGGGCCTCGGCAATGCGGTCCATGTTCACGAGCGCGACGGCGTGCCAGTAGACGATCTCGGCGTTGTCGGGAGCGAGGCGGGCGGCTGCGCCGTACTCGCGCAGCGCTGCTTCGTTTTCCTTCCGCTCGACTGCGAGGTCGCCGGCGTTCATGTGGTTATAGGCGCGCTGGAGAATGACGAGACGGCGAAGTTCCTCGAGCGGGCGCGGGCTGTCGTCAACGCGAAGATCGAAGACGCGATCGACCCAGGGTTTTCCGGTGGGGCGGCCGGAGACGATGAGGAGAGCCGCCGACTGCCTGCCGCGGATGTCGCCGCCAGCGGCCTCGGCGGCATCAAGCGCGGCGAGCAGACGATCGGCGAGGTCACCGTGCGCCGTTTCGAAGGCTTTCGACATGGCCGGCCAGACCTTGTCGTTGCTCATCAGATTGGCTTGTACGGAATAGGTTTTGCCGGTGTGGTGGCCGGCGAAGTCAATGCACCTGGCTCCGGTGTGCGCGGCGACGCGACCCTGCGCATCGACCATTGCGACCTGCCGCACGTCGCGGCCGCCGTCGCCGGCGAGAAGGGACGCAAGCGCTTCCGACGCGCTCTTCCCGGCGCGCATCAGCTCGAGGCCGAGTTTCCCGTAACTGGGATCAACGAACGACTGCGTGGCGACGGCGCCGACGCCGGCCTCCGCCCAGGGCACGAGCGAGCCGACGGAGAACCAGTGGGATTGAACGGCGACACCGAGCTCCCCGGTGGCCGGGTCGCGCACGACGATCGAGTAGGTGTGAACAGGTCTGAGCTGCGCGCTCGCGCTGACCGCGAGGATAAGAGCGATGGCAAGCCTGATCGGCATGCGATCGATCTTACCCGGTTTATGAACGGTTATACGATTCGGTCAGCGAACGCGCGGGCAGTCTGAATCGCCGACGGGACACTGGAGCAATCGGGCCGTCTCCTCGTCGATCATCCAGACAGGAGGACGTTCAATGCGAGCGCGTGCGAAGGCGGCGCGGCGGTCGTGGAAACACTGATAACCGACGCGGAGACCCCAGGCCAGCGAGGTCACCCACTGACCGAAATTCAGCAGCAGAGCGAACAGAACGTCCACCAGCCATTCCGAGAGTTTCCGATACCGATATGTCGCAGCTCGGTGACGCGCTACCGATGGAAGCGCGATTTCACCTTCACCAGTGTGGATGATCATACTGTAAGCTCCTTAACCTCCAACCCGGTGCTTGCTGCACCATGTCCGGCATTGTACGGTGGAAACAGGACTCAGTAAATACCCCGAGTGTAGTAAGGTAAACGTCCCAGTACTATTCTGCACAGGCAGGCTAAGGTCGCTCTGGGTCCTGAGCAACCCCTTAAAAATCAAACCCCATGCGAAGTGCATGGGGCTCAAGGAACTCGGTTGGGAGGGAATTCAGAGGCTGTTCGTTATGTGAAGAAAAAACGGTTGGGCGTACCACAGAGGCTGACAAGAGGATCAACCTTGGTTCCTTGAGCCTTCACCATAATCACGCTGTCTTTTGAGCAATCGCCGCACCAAAACGTAAGCTCTTGATGAAAAAGATCATTACTCATTCGGGTCGCGCATTCTGATGCAAATTTTACCGGTCTGGGATCGGCAAGTGTACATCGCTGGAATTCTTGCCGCCTCGTACCGTTCTGGAACGGCCAGCAACAAAACCGGCGGCTCGCTCCGAAGAGACGAGCCGCCGGTTCAGGAGGAGAACCAACTGTCCTGGCTACTTCGTTGAGTTCGCGCCTGGCAGCAGGCCATTCCCCCGCCCCTGCCCGGGTTCGAGCGCGGGTAATGCGCTGGGCGCGCGGCCAACCCGCCCCTTAACGGCTTCATCGATGCTGATATCGAAGTTCGCCAGCGTTTGGCCGGTCGCCAGATCCATCTGCACCCGAGCGCGATTATAGGCGCTCAGCGCGGAGACTTCAGCCGCCTGTGCCGCTGCGAGGTCGCGTTGCGCCTGGATAACAAAGAAGATGGTCGAGGCGCCCAGGGCGTACTTCTTCTGCTCGGCATCGAGCGTTTGCTCCTGGAGCACCCGCGATTTCTCTGCCGCCTGGTACCGGGACCGTGCCTGCTGCAGCGCGATCAGCGCGTTCTGCACGTCCACAGTCACCTGGTTTAACTGCTGGCGCTGCCGGATTTCCGCCTGCCGGAGCATCAGTTGATCGCGGACCACGTCAGACTGCGCGGCGCGGTTGCGAATCGGCACGCTGAGCTGAAAACCAATCGAGTAATCCGGGTAGTTGCGCGAAAAAATCTGCGAAAACACGTCGCCGATTCCGCCCACGAATACGGGGTTCGCGCGCCGGGTGACGAACCCGGCCGCCGCCATGTCCGCCGGAATCGGCAGCGTGTTGATCTGGCCGGCGAGACCGTTGTTCTGGGCAGTGGCTACGAGATCGAGCGAGGGGAGAAGCTGGCTCTTGCTCCCGGCGAGGCTGATCTTCGCGTTTTCGAGATTCAGCTCGGTCTGGCGAATCTCCGGGCGGTTCTCGATGGCCACCTGGACCAGATCCTGCACTGGGCGAATCTGCTCGGTTGCCGGAGGCATCTGCAGCGGGTCGGTGGGGACGATCCGCGCGTTGGCAAGCAGTGGATTGTTTACCCCGGACCGGCTCAGAGCGTTCTTGATGATGGTTTCCTGCTGCAGCAACTGCGTTTCCGATGCCGTCAACTCCTGCTGCGACCGCGCGACTTCGGCTTCCGCACGAACGATCTCAATCGGAGCGAGGGTGCCGATCTCCACCTGTTTCCTGTTATCGCTGTACAGCTTCTCATTGAGCTGCAGGGCCTGCCGGCGGACGCGAACGTCTTCGTTGAAGCTCACCAGGTCCGCATAGAGATTCACGATCGCCGAGACGGTCTGAATCACCTGCTGGCGGAACACGAGGTCGGAGATCCTGATATCGTTCTTCGCGATCCGGATGAAACGGGAGTTGGCGGCAATGCCGAAGCCCTGCAACAGCCGCTGGCGGAGTTCGATATTGGCGTTTCCGTTGGTGAAGGGATTGATCTCGGCGCGCAGGTTATTGGAACTCTGCGATGTGGTGTTTACGCCAAAGGTGACGGTGGTTCCCGTGAGAAAACCCTTCTGAATGCCGGCGCCCCAGCCGCTGGAATTGAACACGAGCGAGGGAATGCCGGTTGAAAACGAGTTGGGCTGCGTGAGCGTACGATGTCCCCAGGTATAGCCAACGAAGATCTGCTCATCAAGATTAGGGATCGAGGTGCCAGTGGAAGTAATGATCGTGCCGCTGCCGGCGCCGCCGCCGCCCGTGTCGCGCACCGCGCCGATGCCCGTGCCGCCGCCGGCGCCGGTCTGCAGGCTGGCGGCGGACTGCGGGCCCGTGCTGATGCTGGTCGGAATACCGCGGAGAAGCCCGCCGGCCTGCGCACGAAGCAGATCCGCCTCGGCGATGCGCGCGCCGTAGCGCTGCAGCTCGATGTCGAGATTGTTTTCGAGCGCCAGCGCGATCGCGTCCTGGAGCGACAGGTAAATACGACCGGCGCGCACGAGCTGCTCGAGTCGCGGGGAGTTCGTGATGTTAATCGGCTCGATTTCGCTGTAGCGGAAGCGACCGGTGAAACTGTTTCGCGCGAGCCAGGAGCCGTTCCGCTGGTCGGCCGGCGCCTGCTGCGCCTGGACGGAAGGCACGAGCATCAGCGCCGTGCACAGAATCGCCATCGAGAATTTTAGATGTTTCATGTACCTGAACCTTTAGAACGCAACTGCGGAACCGTGAGTTCCCGCTGAAACGTTGGCTGGATTCCTCCCATCCTATCCTGGGTCGCGACGGGCCGACAGCGATACGCGGATCAAACGCGGATTTTGCATTCCAAAGGCCGCGGCCGGGACGATGAAAGGAATCATCGTTACACTCGTTGGAGTGTCCGGTATTGGGATCAGGCGGACCGTGGTCGGACAGCGCGGCCGCTTTGTTGTCGAAACGAAGTGAAGCTGGCGATTATTAACTGCGTGTTTGGGATGGCCCTGGCGGCCCAGGAGCAGTGGCCGGTGGTAGAGGCCATTGTCGAAGGAAACCGCGAATAT
>DASSSG010000686.1:0-8714 GCA_035708545.1 Bryobacteraceae bacterium
GCTGTACGAGGCTCCATTCCACCGAAAAATCACCTGTTCCGGCCTCCAGAATCACGGTTGGCTGTGAAGGCTTCGCGTCGCCGGCGCAGTAGAGGTGCAGTCTCCACCCGCCAATGTCCACCAACTGTCCGGGAGGAGGAAGCGGAGCGGACAGTTGTTCTGACTGTGCTCTAACGGGACTATAAAGACTAACTACCAGGCCGGCAAGAACTAACAGCACTGAGCAGGGGTGAATGAGTTCGCTTGACACACGATCGACGAAATCCATTTCAACTCATTCTGTTGAAAGCCCTGCTGCCCGATTATAGCCGCTAACGTCCTTGAGATGCCCCGGTTACCTCGTTAAATGAGTTGACAGGCGGTGTGGACCCATTCGGAATGTGAAGTCGCGTTCTCGAAACCTGTGAAATCCGGGCTCGCGGCGAGTTGTCAATCTCGATCCTTAAGAGCATTTCCACATGAAGAACGCACACCTGAGAATGGGAAAGCTGACGTTCGTTCGACAGACCCGTGACACGATCACGAACGTCTCGGTGCACCTGCACCGCCTGATCGCGGAGCGGCCGCGTGCGGCGCGATCTTCCACACAGATCCATCTGCTATCAGCTTTCGGAGGCGACCAGGAGCTCGGGGCGATGATCGCGGCCGCTCTCGAAGGGCTACGTTTTCAGGTGGCTTTCGAACAGACCGGCTTGATCGGCTCGCTTGCCGAGAAGCCTGTTGTATATCGGGCATCGTTCCAGGTTCCCGGCCGAAAACGGCCCGTGCGCCACGCGGTTCTTCTGTCGAAGGAGCTCTTCGAAACGACGCTCGGCGCCAACAGTGAGGCTCGTCGAACAGTCCTGTTCGATGATCAGGCGGACTTCATCCTTCACCGCTTATCCGTTCGGTTCGGACTGCCGGTGCTGCCGGTCGCCGGCTATTGGCGTTGGCGGGAATCCATCGCGAACCTCTGCGCCGGAGAGGCAGACCGCCTGAGCGCGCGGCGCAACGCGGCGAAGCGGCGCGTGGCTCGCCTGAAGCGAATGCTGTTGGCCTTCTTCTCCTGATCACGTTTCTTCTGTCTCAGGAACGAATTCTGCAACGGCCGCTGCTGTATCTCTCGTATTTCTTCGGGCAATACCGCACCGAGTACTGTCTGCAACGCGTGCGAGAGAAGGGAGATTGGGAAGGTTGGTTGCGGTTCTTTCTTGCCGGCGTATGACGAGGTCGCGCAGGAAGCTCTGGCCACGGGCGGACAAGATCGTCAACCTGCGTGAAGACCACCGGCAACGAGTGCAGAAGGCTCGGCGGGAGTGTGGCCCGGCGGCTGAAGCTCCCGGAGCACCTGTATTATCGACCTGCGGTCAGTACCCGACTTGCCGGACCAGGCGAAATCCGGCAGAGAAAATCCCACCCGGACGAGCACCATTAGTTCGGACCCACCTACATGAACCTTCAGGAACGCCAGCGTGCGATTAATGCCGCTCTCGTGCAGATGGACAAGCAGTTCGGGAAAGGCTCCGTGCTGCTGCTCGGCTCCCGCAATACACAGCCGGTTTCGGTAATCTCGAGCGGCTCACTGTCGGTCGACGCTGCCCTCGGCGTGGGTGGATTCCCCCGCGGCCGCGTGGTCGAGATCTTCGGTCCCGAATCTTCGGGCAAGACGACCCTCACGCTTCACCTCATCGCCGAAGCACAGAAGGCCGAAGGCGTAGCCGCGTTCATCGATGCCGAACATGCGCTCGATCCCACCTACGCTCGCCGCCTCGGCGTCGATATCGATAATCTGCTGCTCTCGCAGCCCGACTCGGGTGAACAGGCCCTCGAGATCGCGAGCGCACTCGCCGCAACCGGCGATATCGACCTCATTGTCATCGATTCCGTAGCGGCCCTGGTTCCCAAAGCGGAGCTCGAAGGCGAGATTGGCGACAGCTTTGTCGGCATCCAGGCACGGCTCATGTCACAGGCTCTTCGGAAGCTCACCGGCCTCGTATCACGCACGAACACATGCCTGGTCTTTATCAATCAATTGCGCGAGAAGATCGGCGTCATGTTCGGCAACCCGGAAACAACCACCGGCGGCCGCGCCCTGAAGTTTTACAGTTCGGCGCGTGTCGAGGTCCGCCGTGGCGCCGCCATCAAGGATGGCGAGCAGATCGTCGGAAATCGGACAAAGATCAAAGTCGTGAAGAACAAGGTGGCGCCGCCCTTCCGTGAGGCCGAGGTGGACATGATCCACGGCGAGGGCATCTCGTTCGAAAGCGACCTGATTGACCTTGGCTCCGCGCACAACATCGTCGAGAAGAGCGGATCCTGGTTCAGCTATAAAGGCGAACGTATCGGTCAGGGCCGGGAAAACGCACGTATGTTCCTGAAAGAGCATCGCGACACTGCCCTGCAGATCGCAGCGGAAATTCGCGCCACGCTCGGGCTGTCCGCTGCGCCAGCCAAACCTGTCGCGACCGCCTCGGCCGAGTCGGGGAAGAAGGCTGCGATCGCCTGAAGCTGCTCCTCGCGCACGCTCTCGTCGGATCGATGGCGGCCGCGCGTTGCGTCGCCCGGCGCTTGCCGCGTGCCGCACGGTTGGGTGGCATCAGTTCAGCAGTTACGGCCGCATCAACGCTTTGGCTCCGCCACCGGCGATGATGCCCGTCAGGCGTCCTTCGGCGATCCTCCGTCGCCAACAACGCGCCCCGAGAATGCTCCCGCCGTTGCCCGAGCGCAACCCGCGCTCTGCTGCCGCGCGTGCGTTGCGGCACCGTGAAGGCGAGGACGCGAATCCGCGCCCGCGCAGGACCATCCCTGCACGCGCACGGGTCCCCAACCGGAGCGCCCAATGGTACGATGGCGGTCAGTCCGGGAAAACAGGCCGGCGAAGTGCCCAGCGGCCGACCGCGCGGCTCGGAGTATCCCTTCGGCGGGGCCGGCGTGTCGTGCGGCTGGCCGAACCCGCATGTTTTCGGGCTCGCCGGCGACCTGCACGTAAAAAAAGCCCGAAAAAATGCGGGGTTTCGTGCTGAATGCCCTTTACATCAGCCGCGGCATCTCGTATGATGTGGTTGCAAAAGCCCAAAACAAGAGTGAGCGATTATGTTTCGGCACTCCGTTGGGCGGAGGCGAGAACCACAAAGGAGCAATATGGCTGAAACCTCTAGAATGACCCAGTCTCAGCTCATCCGCGAACTGGCCGAGACTTCCGGTGTCAACACGAAGGTCGCTCGTGAGATGATGAGCAACCTCTGCGAAATCGCCGTTCGTGAAACAAAGAAGAAGGGTGTATTTGTGTTGCCTGGCATCGGCCGCCTTGTGCGCCAGGACAGAAAGGCGCGCATGGGCCGCAATCCCGCCACCGGCGAGGCAATCAAGATCCCGGCTAAGAAAGTCGTCAAATTCCGTGTGGCAAAGGCGGTGAAGGACTCGATCGTGCCGCCGAAAGCCGCCGCGAAAAAAGCCTGACCGGCACTCCGGATCAGACCCGATAACACTCTGCGGCAGCGGCGAAGACCGTAAGACCTCTTCTGTTTGGCTGATTCTGTTTGGCTGAAATGTTAAGGGCCTCACCGATACCCGGGAGGCCCTTTTCCTGTTTCTGAAGATCCCGCCCGCCTGCATGCGGGACCGTAGGTGAAATCTCAGAACCGAGACGACGCCGGCTACGCCTGCTTCTTTTCTTCGGCCTTATCTTCGCTCTTCAGAGCGTTCTTGAAGTTCTTGATGCCTTCGCCCAAACCCTTGGCGACCTCGGGGATCTTCCGGCCGCCGAACAGCAGCACGGCCACCGCGAGGATGATGAGAAGTTCAGGCACGCCAAGCGAACGCATAGTAGCCTCCTGACTAGTGGCTGATCCCATTGTAGCCGAGATCGGCTTCGCGCCCGTGTCACGATGAGATTGCCGCTCCGAAATGCCTCGAAAGAAGCCAAAATCAGACAGAGCAAAGGAAGTTCGCGCTATCGCCCGCGAGCGTCTGGGCGCCGTGCCTCCCTCGAGACCGCTCGACGAGAAGCCGTTCCGCCGGAAACCGAAGCACAAGAAGACCTTTGAGGACGACCTCACCGCCGAGCGCCAATGACCTGCCGTCCCGACTGACATGCAGGCCCCGACGCGTCGGGTCGCATAGCCGTGTGGACACTTGTCCGCCCAATCTGCCCCGCAGATTCCGATTACCTGTATGTTGTAAGTCTCGCAAGTACCCTTACCATTCCCGCACGGTCGTGACTCGGTTTCCGCGCGCGTCAGCGAGCGGTTAAGACAGTTCAGAGACAGCAGACGGGCAGGCAAAGCCGGGCGCTGTGGCCCGCGATCGGTCGGTTGCCCGCACGTTCGTGTCCTCGGGCGTCCTCTGATAGGCTCTCATTCGTATGCAGCCTGCGGCCAATCTCGACACCTTTATCGCTGCGGCAAAAGAGAAAGGCGCGTCGGACGAATCACTCGTCGCGCTCCTCAAACAGGCCGGATGGCCGGCGCGTGACGTCCTCGCCGCGCTGCGCCGCTATTACGAAGAAGCGACCGGCGTGTCGCTGCCCGCGCGCGGCGGCTCAGGAGAATCCGCCCGGGAAGCCTTCCTCCATCTGCTCGCCTTTTGCACGCTCGCCACGTGGACCTTCGCGCTTGGCTCGCTGCTGTTCACGCTCATTGACCGCACCTTCCCCGACCCGGTCACTTCCGTCAGCCGCCAGATTTTCGTCATGCAGGCCATCGCCACGGAGATTGCGTCCCTTCTGATCGCCTTCCCGACCTATCTGCTGGTCAGCCGCAGCATCTCCCGGGACTCCCTGAAGCGCCCCGGCGCCTCGGAGTCGCCGGTCACTCGATGGCTGACCTGGCTCGCGCTGTTGATTACCGCGGCTGTTATCATCGGCGATCTCATTGCCTTTCTCACCTTGTTCCTTCGCGGCGAGCTCACGGTTCGCTTCGTGTTGAAGGTGATCGTTGTCGCGGCCCTCGCGGGCGGCGTCTTCTGGTATTACCTGGGCTCGCTCGGCGCCGTCTGGCGTCCGGCGAACAGATTATTCGCGTCAGTGGCAGCCGCCTCGGTCATCGCGGCGATCATAGCCGGTTTCGTCCAGATCGGCCCGCCGGCGCGGCAGCGGTCGCTTGCCGCCGACCAGCGCCGCGTTGAGCATCTGCACCGATTTGTGCAGGAGGCGCGTAATAGCTGGGTAGCATCCTCAACCCTCCCCCAGACGCTCCCCTATGATCTGCGCGATCCCGTCACCGGCGCTGCCTACGAGTACCGAATCCGCTCGGGCCCGCAATACGAACTCTGCGCAGTGTTCGACACCGAGGGCGACGCGGAGCTTTTCTACACATCCCGCCGCTGGTACCATCGTGCCGGCCGCCACTGTTACCAGCTCGATGCGCGCGTGTTGCCGTGACACGCATCTCGGGTGAGCAGCAGCTCTGACGCGACACGCGGCAACCGCCGCGCCGGCCGCCGGTTCGCAACTGCCACCGGCCTCGGTTTGACACCGGCAAGCCGCGTATTTATAGTCAAATGAAAGGGTCGCGCACCGAATGCGACCCGCCGCGCCGTCTGGCGTGTGTTTCTTCCATGCCGCAAAACTACACCGAACTGTACTTCCCGGTACTTGTCCAGGTGGTGATCGCGATGCTGGTCGCGGGCGGCCTCGTCACCGCGTCCGCGCTCCTCGGCAAGCGCGTGAAAAACGCGGTGAAAGACACGCCATATGAATCGGGTATGAACCCGGTCGGCAGCGCCCGCGAACGCTTCAGCGTCAAATTCTATCTGGTCGCGATGGTCTTCATCCTGTTTGATATCGAGGCCATCTTCCTCTACCCGTGGGCTGTCGTGTATCGCGAATTGAACCGTGACATGAAGCTCTTCGGCTTTATCGAAATGTTCCTCTTCATCGTGCTGGTCCTGGCCGGGTTCTTCTATATCTGGAAGAAGGGCGTGCTCAACTGGGCGATTGAGGAGCCCGAATCGAAGAGTACGCCCGCGCCTCGTACGGCCGCGGACATCGAAAAAGAGCGCGAGCTGGCCGTCAAATAGCCGAAATGATTGCAGATCACGTGAAGGAGCGCCCCGTGGTGGCCAGCCTCATCGAGCGGCACCCGAACGCAATCCTCGACGGCGCCCTCGAACGCGGCGAAACATCGCTGTTCGTCGAACCGTCTCAAATCGTGGCGCTTTGCGCGTTCCTCAAACATGACGAGCGGTTCAACCGTCTGAGCGGCATCACTGCCGTCGACTGGTATCCCGTTGATCCCCGCTTCGAAGTGGTCTACCTGCTGCATTCGCTCTCGCGCGGGGAACGGCTCCGCCTCAAGTGCCGCCTCAGCGGGCAAAACGCGGAAATCGATTCCGTCACCGGCGTCTGGCGCGCGGCTGACTGGTATGAGCGCGAGGTCTTCGATCTGTTCGGCATTCGCTTCCGCAATCACCCGAACCTCACTCGCATCATGATGCCCGACACCTGGGAAGGCCACCCCCTGCGCCGCGACTATCCCGTGCATGGCCACAAGTACGACTACAGCGGGGACGAGATTCGATGAGCACCGTCGCCGATCCGAACCTTATAGCTCTCGAAACCGGGCAGACGAGCGAAGGCGCGAAGCGCCGCACCATGATGCTGAACATGGGTCCGCAGCATCCGTCCACGCACGGCGTGCTGCGCATCGTCGTCGATCTCGATGGCGAGACCATCGTGCGCGCTCGCCCCGACATCGGTTTCCTGCACACCGGCATCGAGAAGCAGTGCGAGGCGCTGAACTGGAGCCAGGTTACGGTCC
The DNA here is from genome assembly GCA_035708545.1 of Bryobacteraceae bacterium. Classification (GTDB taxonomy): domain Bacteria; phylum Acidobacteriota; class Terriglobia; order Bryobacterales; family Bryobacteraceae; genus DASSSG01. Next base: position 6,738 of record DASSSG010000686.1, read on the forward strand.
TCACCGACCGCGTCGATTACCTCGCCAATCTCTGCAACAACACTGTGTACGCGCTCGCCGTCGAAAAGCTCCTGGGCCTCGAGATGCCGAAGCCCGTCGAGTACATGCGCGTGCTGCTCAACGAGCTGCAGCGCATCAACAGCCACGTTGTGTGGCTCGGTACTCACGCGCTCGATATCGGCGCGATGAGTGTCTTCTTCTACTGCTTCCGCGAGCGCGAGGACATCCTTCGCATCAACGAGTTCCTTTCCGGTCAGCGCATGATGACGAGCTACATTCGCGTTGGCGGTCTTGCCCTCGAGCCGCCGCGCGGCTGGCGAAAGATGGTCCAGACCTTCATCGACGCCTTCCCCGAGAAGGTCGACGAGTACGAGGACCTGCTCAATGCCAACCCGATCTGGAAACGCCGCACCCAGGGAGTCGGATACGTGGCTGTCGAGGATCTTCTCGACCTCGGCGTCACCGGCCCCATGATCCGCGGCGGCGGCGTCAAATGGGACATCCGCAAAGACGAGCCCTACTCCAGCTATGAGGAGTTCGACTTCGAAGTGCCGGTCTATCCCGACAGCGACGTCTGGTCGCGCTACCGCGTCCGCATGGAAGAGATGCGCCAGAGCGCCCGGATCGTAAAACAGGCGCTCGAAAAGCTGCAGCCATATCCGGACGGCCCCTGGAAGGCGCAGGCGCCGAAAGTCGTGCTGCCCGATCGCGAGCAGATGAAGACGCAGATGGAAGCGCTCATCTACCACTTCAAAATCGTCACCGAGGGCGTGCGCGTTCCCGCTGGCGAAACGTACATCGCGATCGAATCCCCGCGTGGCGAGCTCGGCTACTACATCGTCAGCGACGGCACCATCAGGCCGCACCGCGTCTTCATGCGCACACCGAGCTTCGCGAACCTCATGTCGCTCGGCCCGATGCTCCAGGACCGGCTGATCGCCGACAGCATCGCGTCACTTGGCAGCATGGATTTCGTGCTGGGAGACGTAGACCGGTGAGATTAGTGGCGCAGGCTGCCAACCGTGTGGTGTCCCGCGTAACAATTGACAACCGCTCCCTCATCGTCGCGGCTCAGGTAAATGGTTCCGAGCCACGCGCGTCAGCAAGCGGTATCCGAGACACCATCAGCATACAACCATGACCTTCTCCCCTGAACTCGAAGCGCGATTCCAGAGCTTCCTGACCAAATACCCGCCCGGCCGCGAACGATCCGCGCTGGTCCCGATGCTCCTCTATGCTCAGGACGAAGTCGGCGTGCTCAATGACGACGTGATCGCCGAGATCGCAAAGCGCCTCCAGCTCACGCCGCTGCAGGTCAACGAAGTCATCGGCTACTACTCCATGCTGCACAAGAAGCCGATGGGGAAGTACCACGTGCAGATCTGCACGAACATTTCCTGCCTGCTGACCGGCGGCGAAGAGCTCTGGCGGCATGCATGCCGCAAAACCGGGCTCGGCCACAAGGAAGTCAGTGCCGACGGCCAGATCTCGCTCGAAGAGGTCGAGTGCATCGGCGCGTGCTCATGGGCTCCGGCCGTGCAGGTCAACTACGACTTTCATCACAACGTCACTGTCGAGCAGCTCGACCGTCTGCTCGACTCGCTGCAGAAGAAGCAATAGGAGCCCATGCTCTACAACGCACCCAGCCCTCTCGAAGTGAAAGTGCTGACGCGGCGCTTTGAGCTCGAGAACTCCGCCTCCATCGATACCTGTCTCGCCAGCGACGGCTACAAGGCCTTCATGAAAGCCGTCGCGATGACGCCCGAAGCCATCATCCAGGAGGTCAGGGATTCGAACCTGCGCGGGCGAGGCGGTGCAGGATTCCCCGCCGGCATGAAGTGGGGCTTCGTGCCGCGCACTTCGCCGAAACCTAAGTACATTGTTGTGAATGCAGACGAGAGCGAACCCGGCACCTGCAAGGATCGCCTCCTCATGGAGAATGATCCGCACCAGCTCATCGAAGGAACGATGATTGCC
>DASSSG010000687.1:0-2792 GCA_035708545.1 Bryobacteraceae bacterium
ACTCAGGATATCAGGCGACTCGCCGTATCAGCGCCGTTCTGCCAACGTAAACCGCACGCTGCCTTCGAGCGTCCGGCTGGTCTGCCGTCCCGCAGGTACCTTTACCATTTCCGCACCGCCGTAGCTCGGTTTCCGAGCCGCGCGCGTCAGCAGTCGAAAGTCGCCCACGACCGGCATCGCTCCGCCTGCAGGTCGGGTTTCCGAGCCGCGACCGTCAGAGACCGGACAACGAGATGGCGACTTTCAGCGATCAAGACACTTCAGAGACCGCAGATTAGCATCCCGCTATACCCGCAACTGATTCCCGTTCACGGCAGCCAACTGCAACGAGCCATCATCGTTTTCGGACGGATCCGCGCCGAGCAGGCCGCGATCTTTGAGTCCGTTCAACGCGAGCCCGTAGCGGCCCCGGACACCCGTTTTCTCAAAGATATGCTTCAGGTGAATCTTCACCGTGCCGGGACGGATGCCAAGCTCGCGGCCGATCTCTTTATTCTTCAAACCCTGCTCGACCAGTTGCATGACCTGAATCTCGCGAGGCGTCAGCTCGGAACGCCCGCAGCGGTCCACTCGCGCAGCTTCGCCGAATACAGAGTCCTCCATCCAGGTGCTTCCCCCAGCCACCGCCGTCAGGCAGGCGATGATCGTTTCCACCTCCGCCGTCTTGCGCACGATCCCGCGCGTACCAGCCTGCAGGAACCGCAGGGCCTCCGCTTCGGTGATCGAAGCGCCCCAGATCACCGGGGCGGGGAAATTCGGCAAGCTTTTGTGTTCCCCCAGCCACGCCAGCACCGGCTGGATTCCGAATGTCTTGTCAAGCACCAGCACATCCGGCCGGTCGGCCACGGCCATCTCCCACGCACCCTCGAGCGCGGTGCGCGTGCTTGTCAGCACCAGGTCTCGCCGGTCGGCCAGCGCGACCCGCAGCCCCGCAATCGTCAGCGGCTGCGTCTCGCAAACCGCGATCTTCCTGGATCTCGTTTCTGTGCTCATAGGCGCTCAGTACGATCGAGCGCGGCCCTGCGTCACCGTTCCGGCGGCCAACCTCGCCCGACGGCTTCCCAGGCCCGCGGCAGCCTGCGCAGCGCATCGGCTGCTCGAACGCAATCCCGTTCTCGCCCGTCTGCCTGCCAGCACCGCTCTCTCGCGTTCCTGACGGGCTTATCGGCGAACACCACCAGCGATTTAGTGAGAATTTGGACGCGGTAGTCTCATGTTTTCTGCGTGATCGTCCGATCTTTCAACAAAGGACCGCGCCTGAGCGGCGCCCGCGGCACCCGGATCCCTCACCGCCGGGCCGCTACCGGCCGGCGCCGGCCAGGCTCGACGCCCGAGTTGCGCCGGGCACACCCGACCCATGCCCATCGCCGACGCCCGCTATTACAAGACCCTGCTCATCTGCCAGAACCGCCAGATTTCGGCTGAGATCGCGCCGGTGATCGCCAGTGCGCTGCCGCTCGCGCCCGTGCAGGAGGTGAAGGAGTTTCCCGGCCGCAGGCAACTCGCACAGCTGCTCAAAAGCTTCGATCCAAAGCTGTGTCTGATCGACTTCGCCACCGATACCGATCAGGCGTTTCACGTCGTCGCCGAGTTGAGCAGCCTCGACCCGAACATCCCCGTAGTGGCGCTTCTCTCCGGCAACAACCCGGATTTGATCCTGCGCTGCCTGCGCCAGGGTGCGACCGAGTTCCTCATCCATCCCTTCACCGCCGACCAGGCGGAGACTGCTTTCGAGAAGATCGCACGGCTGCACCCGCCGCCGTCATCGCGGCGGCTGAGCGGAGCCCGCGTGATTGCCGTCGTGCCGGCCAAAGGCGCGTGCGGAGCTACGACCATCTCCTGCAACCTGGCCAACGTCGCCAGAAAAATGTGCAAGGGCAAGACGCTGCTCGCCGATCTCGATCCGCTCACCGGCACCGTTTCGTTTCTGCTGAAACTCAAGAGCACCTACAGCTTCCTCGACGTGCTCTCGCGCGGCGATACGATCGATGCCGATGTCTGGAAACAGGTCGTCACCGTCACCCAGGGCCTTGACGTGTTGCTGCCCCCCGAGCACGTCATGGAAGCGCTTGACGAGCTGCCCGATGCCTCGCAAATCGTCACCTCAGGCCAGCAGATCTACGAATCGATGATCGTCGACTGCGGATCGGCCTGGGGACGCTGGAACGTGTCCATAGCTGCCGCCGCGGATCAGATCCTCCTGATCACCACAAATGAGCTCGGCGCGTTGCATGCCGCGCAGCGCGTGCTCCATTACTGGGAGCTGATGCGCATTGATACGGATAAGGTGAAGCTGGTCGTGAATCGCTACCACCGGCAGTTCGGGATCCACTCGGATTCCATCGCCTCCGTCCTCGAGGCCGATGTCTTACACCTGATTCCTTCCGATTACGATACGTTACAGCGCTGCACGATGGAGGGCAAGCTCGCCCCGGGCAACAGCACCTTCGGAAAGAGCGTAGCCCAGCTCGCCGAGATGGTCATCGCGCGCAGGAACGACGGCGATCGCGGAACCGCGGGCATACGCGGCATGCTCAGCCGCAACTAAGTCTGGCCAGACGCAGGTCTGCCGTCTCGCAAGTACCTTTACCATTCCCGCACGGTCGTAGCTCGGTTTCCGAGCCGCGCGCGTCAGCAAGTTTCCGAGCCGCGCGCGTCAGCAAGCGGTCAAGGCAGTGCAGACACAGCAGACCAGGAACGTCGAAAAGGGGATACCACACGGAACGAACGATGCGGCAGCTTCCGCCTGCCGCCGGCGGTGTTAAACCTCGCGGGCCGCTGCGCAGCGACGG
>DASSSG010000688.1:0-5857 GCA_035708545.1 Bryobacteraceae bacterium
GCCCGCGCTCGGCGCGTGGACCACGTACGGGCTCGGCACGGCCAATGAGAATCTGCCTTCGTTCGTTATCCTGACCGACGATAAAGAAGTCGTGGGTGGCCCGAAGAACTGGAGCGCGGGATTCCTGCCCGCGGTCTATCAGGGCAGTCTCCTGCGCAACGAAGGCCCGCCGATCCTCGATCTTGCGCCGCCGGAGACCATCGGGGACGAGCAGCAGAGGAGCAGGCTCGACCTGCTGGTCTCGCTGAATCGCCGCTTCTCGGCCGACAAGCACGAAGATGCCGAGCTCGAGGCGCGCATCAACTCGTACGAACTCGCCTGGCGGATGCAGAAGGCAGCTCCCGAGGCGGTCGATCTGTCGAAGGAGAGCGAAGCCACGAGGAAGCTCTACGGTCTCGACGACGATGCGACGGCGAAGTTCGGCATGAACTGCCTGCTGGCCCGGCGCCTGGTCGAGCGCGGCGTTCGTTTTGTCGAGCTCTATTCGGGCAGCGGGAGCGGCTGGGACGCGCACGTCGACCTCGAAGCCAATCATTCGAAGATGTGCCGATCGTCGGACAAGCCCGTCGCGGGACTTCTCTCAGACCTCAAAGCCCGCGGGCTCCTGAATGACGTGCTCGTCGTCTGGGGCGGCGAGTTCGGCCGCACGCCATTCAACGAGAAGGGCAAAGGACGCGATCACAATCCATGGGGGTTCACGATCTGGATGGCGGGAGGCGGCATCAAGGGTGGCCAGATGATCGGGACCACCGACGAGATCGGGCTGCGGGCGGTCGAGCGCCGTACCCACGTGCACGATATTCATGCCACCGTGCTGCACGCGCTGGGGCTCAATCACGTGAACGTCACCTACCTGCATAATGGGCGCGCGGAGCGGCCGACCATCGTTTCGGGTGAGGTCGTAAAGGAAGCTTTCCTGTAGCGCTCGGGGCCGGCAGGCGCCTCGCTTACGGGCGCAGTGACATCGCGCGTGCAGCGGATGAGCGTTGCGGCATTGCCTTCTCGACTTCCGCGGCGAACACGTACACATCGCCAAACATATTCGACCGAAACACTATCCACTTGCCGTCGGGCGTGAAGCTGACATTTGGTTCGAGACGGTACTGGTGCTTTGCCATGTTCACCAGCTTTTCCGCCCGGAGCACGCCCGGCCTGATCAAAGACGGATCGGCAACGCCGCGGTTCTCGATCAGCTCGGGGCGGAAGAGGTAAATCCACTGTCCATCCCGCGCGCGCGCGACCTGGCCGGGATCGCCGCCGTCGCCGCAGAATAACCGCCCGTCGCGCGACACGTTGAAGTGTATCGACCACTCGTTGCGCTGCAGGTGATACCACGTGCGCGCGCCTGTGTCGATGTTGTATCCGGCCAGCCAGAAGTCTTCGCCGCGCGGGGTTTGCAGGTCGTACCAGATCGTCTTGCCGTCGGCGCTCCAGAACTCGTGTCCGAATATCTCCATCGCCATCGTGCGGGTGTGAATTTTTTTCAGGCCCGTGCCGTCGGTTCGAATCGTCCAGATGCGATCGACCTTATGCCACGGGCCCTCGTGGCAGAACATGAGCAACGATGCGTCGGTTGGTGAGAAGAGCAGGTGGTTCAGCCAGTCCTTCGCTTTGTGAATGATCTTCTGCTCGCCGGTGGCGACGTTTATCGTGAACATCGCCATCGGCAACCGTGCCGCCCAGCGCTCCTCCATCATCTGGCCCTTATTCCGCGGTTGATCGAGCGGATGAGTCTGTTGCGCGCGATTGCCGCCGTAATCCCTGCCTTCGCCTTCGATGTAAGTCCCCGCGAGCAGCGTCTCGTCCGCATTGACCGTCGCGACCGAGCCCCGCGGCGGCAGCGCGGCGACCTTTCGCATTTCGCCGGAATCGATGTCGGTCCAGAAGACCGCGCCTTCGCGCGTGTAATAGACGCGCTCGGTGCGGCGGCCGGCGTCGATAAGCCGAACGCGGCCTGCGACGACCGGCTTCGCCCGTCCTGACTTCAGATCCAAAACTGAAATACCGTTCGGAGTTGTGTACACCAGCCGTTTGCCGCTCGCGGTGTAGCCGTTCTGATTGAAGTAAAGGCTGGCGCTGCCGGGCTCGCTCGTCAGGCGCACGACACGGTGGCCGGTATCGGGATCGACCCAGGAAGAGGGAGGCTCGGGAGTCTGGGCGTAAAGGGCGATCGAGCACACGAACATGGCCACGCGGTGCATGGAGTCATAATCGCATCGATTACGTGTTCGTCGAGGATGCTCGCGCCGAAAGGAGGAGGGGAAGGCTGCCCCACGAAGGCGGTATTGCGTGAGAACGGCGCCGCGTGTCAGGATCGGAAACGGTGAACCCTGCGCTACAGCAGATCCCCGGGTGCCTCGTTGCGCAAACGGGTGCGCGTGCGGGAACCCGTTATACGTTGGCCGGACCGGCGACGCGCATCGGCCGCAGCCCCGAGAACGATATCGTCATCGACGGCGATGAAGCCTCTATCGTGTCGCTGCGGCACGCCGAGGTGGTGCGCGAGGGGGGCGGATTCCGCGTGCGCGACCTCAACAGCACCAATGGGACGTTCGTTGACGGCCGACAGATCACAGACGTCTGTCTCATTGGGCCGGCGACAATCCGGCTCGGCATGACGGGGCCGGAGTTCTCCCTGGTGTTCGAGGAGGCGGGCGCCGCGCCCGTCGAACTGAACAAAACCGTGGTCGTGCCCCGCTCGGCGGCACCGCTGCCGATGCCGGATACCGAGCCAATGGAAGGGACCTTCGACGGTCTCCTCACCGACGCTGTGACGCGGGCCCGGAAGGCGCGGGCACGCGGCATCTCGAACGAGACGATCTTCATTATGCGCGAAGCGCTCGGGCGAGCCCTGCACACTACGAGGCGGCGTTCGCGCCGCATCATTATCGCGCTTGCCGTCACGCTCCTGATCGTTTCAGCGGCGGCAGGCTGGAAGATCTGGGACCTCCATCGGGAAAAGAGATCCATCGATCAGCGGATTCAGGAGATCGAGGCGCAGTTGCAGAGGGCCTGGGACACGGGCGCGAATACGGACAGCCTCATCGAGCGGCTCGAGCGCTATCAGGGCGAAGCGCGGCAGTTACAGCGGAGCGTGTTTTATCGGCTTGCCGGCCGCCCGGAGGAGGATCTGGTCACTGGCGAAATTCGCACGCTGATGAACGAGTTCGGCGCCGAGGTTTACAGTGTGCCGCCCGAGTTTACCGACCGTGTGAAGTACTACCTCGGGAAATACCAGGCTGAGGACCGGCCGCTCATGGCTCATGCACTCGCGGAGGGCCGGCAGCATCTGGACACGGTGCGGAGCATCCTCGCGGAGGAGCAGTTGCCGCCCGATCTGGCGTGGATCCCCGTGGTGGAGAGCGCGCTCCGACCAGGCGAGTCGGCAGCGGGCGCGGCGGGCCCCTGGCAGTTCACGGTTTCCACCGCGCGAGCCTATGGTTTGCGCGTGGATAAAGCCATCGACGAGCGGCGCGATCTGCGCAAGGCGACGCGGTCTGCCTGTAAGTATCTCCGGGAGCTGATTCTCGATTTCGGCTCGGGCAGTTCCGTCATGCTCGCGCTGGCGGCTTACAACTCGGGGCCCGGGAAGGTGAAACACGCGGTCATGAAGACGGTACGCGATCCAATCAAGCAGCGAAACTTCTGGTATCTGTACCGCGTGCGCGCGCTGCCGGCCGAGACCCGCGAGTATGTGCCCAAAGTCGCGGCGGTGATGATCATCGGACGAAATCCGGGGCGGTTCGGGTTCGAAGCTGAATCGAAGTGACGTCTGCCCGACGAAAGTGCTCAGACGGCATAAAGCAGATTCTACAGACATCCGATCAAGCAAAAGATGCCGGAATTCCTGCCTGAAGTTGCTGTTGTCTGCATTGTCCTCTTCGTGGCCTGGACGGTTCGGTACATTGGTCGCGGCCAGTTCGCTCTGCGCGCGGTCATGTCCGCGCATAAGCGCGGCGACCACGCTACTGCGCTGCGCAAGGCAGACGGCTTGAAGCGCACGCCGGCGGAACCGGCACCTTATTTCTTCTTTCGCGGCGCGTCGCTCTATCATCTCGGACGTCTCGATGAAGCAGAGAAGACCTTACGCGAGGGGTTGTCGCACGAGAAAGACGATCACGCTGCAGCCCTGGTACGCGAGACACTCGGAACAACACTGCTCGAGGAGGGCAGATATGACGAGGCGCGCGCGTGCTTCGAAGACTGCGCCCGGAGCATGCCGAACCGCGGCGGCGGCCACCGGGCCGTCGCCGAGCTCCTGCTCAGAAAGGGCGCATGCGCGGAAGAAGCGCTCGCGCGTGCGCGGCAGGCTGTGGACATGGACCGCTCCGCGCCGGTCTGGAATCACGACGTCCACAGGCTCAACCTGAGCGAGTCTCTTGCCACGCTGGCGTGGGCTGTCGCGGCCCTGTCCGGCAACGCCGAGGAGGTCGAACGGCTGCTCAGTGAGGCATTTGCGCTCTGCGGCACTGACGTGAAGCCGGTCCTCGCCCAGCTGCACTATCACGCCGGACGGGCCTATTCGGCCCTCGGCAAGCCAGAAAAGGGCAGCCATCACTTTGTTGAGGCCGTGCGTGCCGATCCGGCCGGCAATTTCGGCCGCCTTGCGCGCGCGCACGAGCAGGCGGGGCAGCCGCGGTGAACATCATGGAGAATCTGACATCCTGGGATCTGCTGGAGCACGCCTACGGTACGGCTTCGGATATTCCGCCGCTGCTCGATCGAATCGCGGGCGCGAAGGGGGCGAAGCAGAGAAAAGCTCTGGAAGAGCTTTGTGCGCGGGTGCTGCATCAGGGCTCCGTATACAGCGCCTCGGCTCCTGTCGCGCGTGCACTCATTGAAATGCTCGACACGGCCGGCGGCGACGAACGCGCAGCCCTTTACGGAGTGCTGTCCGCTTTCGCTGAAGCCGCACGAGAGTCGAGCTGTTGTGAGGCGAGCGCCGCGGACGTCAGGGCGATTCGCGAAGAAATTCTCGCCGGCGGCAGCCGGTTCGAGCAGGAACTCGCCGCCACGGACGAGACGATTCGCTTCCACGTTGCGAACCTCGTGATCGCCTTTCCCGAAGCCGGCGCCCGCGCCGAACGGCTCGCGCGCGAGGGGTATGCGGTCGAACCCGAAGCCGAGGTGCGGCACGCGCTCCTGCTCGGGCTGCTGCGCGTGCCGGAGCCGGCTGCGGACTGGCCGCGTTTTGTGGCATCGGCGCTCGTGCGCGAAACCGCGCCGGAGAACCGGTTTCTGCTGCGGTTTGCTGAGATATGTGCCGAGCGCGAACGGGCCTCGGAGGAAGCTGTCGGCGAGCTTGTGAGCACGTTCGTTGCGGGTTCCGGCTCGTTCGAATACATGTCAACCACCGAGGACAGTGACACCGCGCGATTCCTCAGCGCCGCAGGGCTGCTTGGCAAGAGCCGAGAGACGGAGACGATCGGTCGGGCTCTTTCGATATCCACGAACCAGATGTTGTCTCTCCTCCTCGCGGAGCGGCTCTTGCGCGTGGTGTTCGATGATCAACGGACAGGTTGGGGTCAGCAAAGTTATCGCCTGATGAACGCCGATGGCGTGCAGTTGCCCGCCCGCGGTATGATCTGGACCCTCCTGCGACTCCTCGGCACATTGCTTCTGTGGAGGCTGTTTCCGTCTATGCGCAAGCGTGGTTTCGAGCCCGGAGACCGCGGCGGAATGCGCTGCATCGAATACGAAGGCGTTGCCGGTCCTCCTCCGCCGGAGCTGCCGGAGAAACTCGCGCCGGCGCAGAAGCGAGCGCTCGAGACAATAGCCGCCCACGAGCCGCTGTGGCGGATCAGAACGAATCTCTGGAAGCTCTTCGGTCTGCCCGAGAGCAGCGGCGAACTGCGCC
>DASSSG010000689.1:0-2198 GCA_035708545.1 Bryobacteraceae bacterium
GCAGCCCCATCATGCATCTAAGGTCCACCCTGGAAGAAATAGGGTAAGGGCACTTAGCTTGCGCATGACGTACCCAAACTGCGGTTCTATCCCGGTTTGCCGAGTGGAGCATGCGACAGCTCACAACACTGTCCGATCGACGCCATTCCAGGGGGACGAGGCAATGCCGCGATCAGCCTTCGCGTGTAATCGTTCTTCGCCCCCGAAAAGAGCTCGTCGGCGGCCAGCGCCTCGACCACTTCGCCGGCACGCAGCACCGTAATCCGATCGCATACGGAGGCGAGCGCGAGCAGATCATGCGAAATGATCAGCAGCGACATGCCGAACTCGGAGCGCAGGCGGCGAAACAGCGCGAGCATTTCCGACTGGGTGATGACGTCGAGCGCACTGGTCGGCTCGTCGGCAATCAGCAGTCTGGGTCGATGCAGGATGGCCAGTGCAAGCAGGACGCGCTGCGCCATTCCGACGCTGAGCTCGCCGGGAACGCAGCTGAGCAGGGCTTCGCCGGCCGGCAGGCCGAGGCGCGCCAGAGTATCGAGCGCCCGCTCGCGCCATGCATTCGAACTCGGCGCGTGCGCGCGCCAGGCCTCCCGAAATTGTGTCGCAAGCCGGAGCTGTGGGTTGAGCGCGGCCATTGGGTTTTGCAGCATGAGGCCGATTTCGCGCCCGCGGATGCGGCGCAGTTCCCGTTCGCCAAGCGTAAGGAGATCCGTGCCTCTCCACAGCACGCGCCCGTGTACGCTGCCGCCCCGGCGCGCCGCAAGGCTCATGAGCGCGAGCGCCACCGTGCTCTTGCCCGATCCGCTCTCACCCGCAAGGCCGACAATTTCGCCGTCGCACACGGCCAGCGCCACGCCGCGCAACGCCGACGGACGGCCGGGATAATCGACCGTGATGCAGGCGTCGAGGAGCATTGCGTCTTCCGCCGCGCCCGGCCGGCCGGCTTCGCTGGTCTGGTGTCCCGCGTTATGATCGCGGCTCAGAAACCACCCTTCCGAGCCGCGCGCGTTAGTAAGCGGTATTCGGGACGGCACACGGTCGTGGCTCGGTTTCCGAGCCGCTCGCGTCAGCAAGCGGTCAAGAAACTTCAGAGACAGCAGACTAGCGGCTGGCCCGAGTTGCAGGAGATGAGTCCACATACATGCGGTCGATATTGCTGAGCAGCTGCGGGCGCAGAACGCTGCCCTGCAGATTGCCAACCCGCGCGGCTACTGCGGCGAGCGCGTTCGGGTGCACGAGATATATGATTGGCGCCTCATCGGCCACGATCTGCTGCACTCGATCGAACAGCGCTTTGCGTTTTCTGTGGTCGGGCGTCGCGGCCTGGGCCTCCATATGCCGGTCGATCTCGGCTTCCCAGGCCGTCTCGGGCGACTTCTGGCGCGGATTCCAGGGGTGGTTGCTCGACGAGCTGAGCCAGATGTTCATCTGGTTGTTAGGGTCGGGATCGACGTTGACGAGTCCGAGCAGGCAGGCCTCGTAATCGTTTGTCCGGCTGATGCGTTCGAGCAGGGAGGGAAAATCGAGCGTGACGATATTCACGTGAATTCCGATTCCCCCGAGGTCGCGCTGCATCATGGCCGCGACGCGCTCCCGAACCTTGTTGCCCGCATTTGTCATCACCGAGAACGCGGCCGGATTGCCGCGCGCGTCGCGCAACCTGCCCCCGGCCATACGAAAACCGGCGTTCTGCAGCAGCGCCAGCGCCTTTTTCGGATCGAAGGGCGACGGCTGCAGCGACGTGTTGTACCAGAGGCGGTTGGCCGGCGGGAACGGCCCGGCCGCTGGTTGCGCGTGCCCGCGGTAGGCGATGCGGCAAATATCCTCGCGGTTAATCGCGAGCGAAATGGCGCGTCGAAACGCAGTCGAGCGGAACCACTCACGGCGGTGCTCCGCAATGGGAGCGCTGCGTGCCTGATTGAACCACAGGAACTCGGCATCGAGCGACGCGCCCAGGTCGCGCACCCGCTCCGGCATCTCCCGGGCGAGTTCGTCGTACAGCACCGGGTCGACGCGGTTCACGAGATCGATCTCGCCACGCCGAAAGGCGAGCGCTTCGAGTTCGCGGTTGTTCTGGATGCGGATGTGCACGGAATCGAGGTACGGCAACTGTGCGCCTTTGTCGTCACGCTTCCAGTAGAACGGGTTGCGCACGAGCTGTACGTGCACTCCGGCCTTGTGCTCGGCAACCATGAATG
>DASSSG010000690.1:0-8348 GCA_035708545.1 Bryobacteraceae bacterium
AGGCGTTGATGTTGATCCGCCCTCCCGTCGGGTAGCCGAGCAGCATCGATGCGAGTCCCTGCCCAATCGGCGCGCCGGCTGCAGTGTCCAGCGGGCCGCGCGTCCAGTTGCTGAAGAAATCGAACCGCGGGGCAACGTTTCCGTAATTGAAGCCATTCTCGCGCATGACGCGCAGATCGGCTCCGGAACGGAAGCTATGGTTGCCGGCCATCTTAGTTACTGTTCCCTGGTAGTTCTGGTAATAGATGGTACGGCTGTTACCGCCGTCCGCGCTTAGTTGCGTGTAAGCGGGAGTTGAGGAGTTGCCGTCGATAAACGTGACGGGAAACGCAAGCCCTGCGGGCTGGTTCTTTGTTCGGATCTCTTCGAGGAGCGACTGCGGCAGACCCAGCGTGAGCAGATCGAAGCCGTGGCTGAACGGAGTGACCGAAGGCTTGTAATACGTGAGCCCTGCCCGGATGTTCAGCAGCAGGGAGGGATTGAAGACGTAGACGTCGTCAAGCACGAGCCCGAAACTACGCTGTGTTGTTTCCGTTCCCACCGCGATGGTCGGCAGCGTTTGCACACTCGTCAGGTAGTCGCTGTAATTGACCCGACCGAACATACGGTGGTTCTGGCTGAAGTTGTGATCGACGCGGCTCACGTACCCGCCATAATCTTTCGGCTCTTTCTGCACTCCGAAGTAGTTCTGCCGGCCGTCGGGCGTCCCTGCCGTGTTCGGTTTCGGATAATACGCGAGCATTTTGAGGGCGATGGGGCTGAGCCTGGTCGCGGCAATCAGGTTGCCGGGGATCGGCTGGCGGCTGAAGCGGCCGTTGGGAGCAGCTGCGATGGTTGCGGGATCATAAATCTGGTACTGCTGCGGCCCAAGCCTCAGCAGTTCGGAAAAGTCGCCGAGCAGCTCCGCCTCCGTGGGCACGGTGGCAAAGAACGTGGGCTGGCGATCAATGTGAAGACCCTCATACCCGAAGGTCCAGAACGTGCGGTTCCGCCCATCGTAAACGTGCGGCAGCCGTACGGGCCCGCTCAGCGTCGTGCCCCAGCGCTGATGTAACCAGCCTGGGTTTGCCTGCTGCCGCTTCTGGGGCGTCAACGGCCCAGTCGTGGGATCGTACAGGAAGTTATTCGAGAACCACGGTACGGCACGGATTCGGGAATCGAAGTAGTAAGTGCTCCCGTGCAGCCGATTGGTTCCGGATTTCATGCTCACGTTCACCACCGCGCCGGCGGCGTGGCCGAGTGTCGCGTCATAGCTCGTGGTCTGAACGCGGAATTCCTGCACGAGATCCTGCATGGGAGCAAACGCCGAAATGTCTTCGGCCATGTTGGGCACCCCGTCGAGCGTGACTTCGCTCGAACCGCTCCGGGTACCGTTCACGATGATGGAGTTGCTGGCCGCGCCGCGATCCATCGGATTACCGGCGCTGTGGCCGCCGGTCACGGTGATGCCCGGAGCAAGGCGTGTCAGATAGAACGCGTTGCCGCCGATGACGGGCAGCTCCTGCACGCGTTTCTCGTCCATCACCATGCCAACAGACGAGGTGGCCGTCTCGAGCACCGGCGTCTCGCCGGTCACCACGATGGATTCGGCTACGGCTCTCGGATGCAGTGTAAAATCGAGCGTCACGCGATCTCCGACCCGCAGTTCGACATTCTCGCGAATCGCTTTGGCGAAACCTTCGAGCTCCACAATCACGCGGTACATGCCGGGAAGCAGGTACGGGATCTCGTAGTTGCCCTCAGCATTGGTCACACCGGTCGCTCCGGCGTTTGTTGCCACGTTGATCGCGGAGACGCGGGCTCCGGCGACAACTGCATCGGTGCTGTCCGTAACACGGCCCAGCAGCCACCCTCGCGACTCCTGCGCGCTGCACGGCAGGACGGTGGCCAGAAGCCCCAGAAGCGTGAGTTTACGCACCTTTCCCCGAAACCTCCAGTTGGGGCAATCATATACGGTATGCGTCGATTTGTGAAGCCTTGCCGACACGCATTCGCCGCAGTTGCAGGGCCGGCGAAAGCATGTTTTAGAATTGGGCTCGTCAGCCCGGAGTATACGAATGACTGCTGAGCGAGTACTATCTCGCCGCCAACTGCTCAGGACCGCAGGCGCGGGCGTCGCACCGATCCTTGCGAACCGGAACGAGGTCTGCGCCGCCCAGCGGCGCTCGCCGAACATCGTCTTCTTTTTGGCCGACGATCAGGGCTGGGGCGATCTCAGCATCCACGGCAACAAGAATCTCTCGACGGCGCATATCGACTCGATCGCCAGCGACGGCGCGCTCTTCGATCGCTTCTATGTCTGCGCAGTGTGCGCGCCCACGCGCGCGGAGCTGCTTACCGGCCGCTATCACTCACGCTGCGGCGTGCGCGGGGTGAGTACAGGCGCCGAGCGCCTGAACCTCGATGAGAAGACGATCGCGGATACGTTCAAATCGGCCGGGTATGCGACGGGCGCGTTCGGGAAATGGCACAACGGGAGCCAGTTTCCGTATCATCCGAACGCGCGCGGCTTTGAGGAGTACTACGGATTCACCTCGGGACATTGGGGGCATTACTTCGACCCCGAGCTCGATCACAATGGCAAACTGGTGCGGGGCAAAGGCTACATCACGGACGACCTCACCAATCACGCTCTGGATTTCATAGCGCAGCACAGGAAGCGGCCTTTCTTCTGCTATCTGCCGTTCAACACGCCGCACGCGCCGATGCAGGTGCCCGAGCGCTGGTTCGAGAAGTTCTCGCTTCGCGAGCCGCAGATGCGCGCCCGCAATCCGCAGCAGGAGGAGATTCCGATGACGCGCGCCGCGCTGGCGATGTGCGAGAACATCGACTGGAACGTGGGCCGGGTTCTGGCGAAGCTCGACGAGCTCGGGCTTCGTGACAATACGATCGTCATCTACTCGAGCGATAACGGGCCGAACAGCTGGCGCTGGAACGGCGGCATGAAAGGCCGCAAGGGGTCGGTTGACGAGGGCGGCGTGCGCGCCCCGTTTCTGATCCGCTACCCGCGGCACATCCGTTCCGGCACACGCATATCGCGGATCGCCGGCGCGATCGACCTGCTGCCGACGCTGGCGGATATGTGCGGCGTGCCCGTGAACTCGACGAAACCTCTGGATGGCAGGAGCCTCAGGCCGCTTCTTTTGGGCGAGACGAAGCAGTGGCCCGATCGCATGATCTTCTCGCTGCAGAACAGGCGCATCAGCGTACGCACGCAGCAGTATCGTCTCGATGCCGCCGGTCAGTTGTTCGACATGATTGCCGATCCCGGACAGGACCGGAACATTGCGGAGGAACGGCCAGAGGTTGCCGCGAAACTCCGGCAAGCGGTTGCAGAGTGGGGCCGCGAGATGCTGCCGCTTGTGGGCCCGGACGATCGCCCGTTCCCCGTCGGATATTCAAGAATCACGCTGCTGCCGGCGCGCGACGGCGTCCCCGAAGGCGGCGTGGAGCGCAGCGCAAAACCGCCGAATTGCTCGTATTTCACGCACTGGACGAGCAGGGACGATCGCATGACATGGGACATCGAGATCGCGTACGGCGGCGACTACGACGTGGACATTTATTACACCTGCGCGGCGGAAGACCTCGGGTCCACCGTGGAGCTAAGCTTCATGAACAACAATGTGCGGAAGCGAATTACAGAGGCGCATGATCCTCCGCTTGTGGGGGCCGCGGAGGACCGAGTTCCGCGGGGCGAGTCCTACGTGAAGGATTTCCGGCCGCTGCGCATCGGTTCGCTCGCGATGAAGAAAGGACGCGGTAAGCTGTCGCTGCGAGCCACCGAGATTCCAGGTAAGCACGTAGCCGACGTTCGCCGGATCGCGCTTACCCGTCGAGGAGTTTGAGAATGAATCGACGCACGTTTCTTACGACATCGCTCTCGGCCGCGTGCGGAATCCGGCCGCTGAGCCCGGCGACCGCGGACGCGCCGAATGTAATCATTTTTCTGGCAGACGATCTCGGATGGCATGACGTCGGCTATCACGGCAGCGAGATCCGGACGCCAAATATAGACCGGCTGGCATCGCAGGGAGTCCGCTTCGAGCGCGCTTATTCATTTCCGGTATGCTCGCCGACCCGATCCGGGCTGATGACGGGCCGTTCGCCGATGCGTCTGGGAGTCGCATATTCGGTAATCCGGCCGTGGTCGGACTATGGAGTCCCGGTGGCGGAGCGCTTCATGCCCCAGGCTTTTCACGACGCGGGGTACCAGACCGCGATCACCGGCAAGTGGCACCTCGGCCACGCGTACCAGAAGTTCCTGCCGCGCTCGCGCGGGTTCGATCACGCCTACGGTCATCTGAATGGCGCGATCGATTACTTCACGCACGAGCGGGAAGGCGGTCTCGACTGGAACCGCAACGGCAGGAGCGTGCGCGAGGAAGGCTATTCGACATTCCTGCTCGGCGCAGAGGCAGTGCGGTTTATCAAACAACGAGAGCGGGCGAGACCTTTCTTTCTGTACGTTCCCTTCAACTCGCCGCATGCTCCGCTGCAAGCTCCGCCCGACTATATCGACAAGTACGCAAACATCGCGGATCGCAGACGGCGGAACTTCGCGGCGATGGTCGATGCCATGGACACGACGATCGGGCGCGTGCTGCGGACGCTCGAAGAGGAGCGGTTAACCTCCAACACGCTGGTGCTGTTTTTCAGCGACAACGGCGGCCCGACCGGGCAGGGCGCCACGAACACGCCCCTGCGCGGTGCAAAGGCAACGGTATTTGAAGGCGGTACGCGCGTCCCGACGATCATGCGATTGCCCGGCCGCCTCAAGCCCGACACCGTATCGCACCAGGTGATGACGATGATGGACTACTTTCCAACTCTGGCGGCTGCGTGCGGGATCAGCCCGGGTAATACGCTGCCGCTCGACGGGAAGAATCTCTGGCCGGCGATTACGAGCGGTAAGCTGCAGCGCCGCGAAGATCTGTTCTTTGCGATCGAGAGCGGCGGCGCCGTTCGACTTGCCGTGCATCACGGCGACTGGAAGCTGGTGCGCGAGGAAACCTCGGCGGGTGACGTTCGAAACTATCTTTTCCGCATCGAGGAAGATCCGACAGAGAGCACAAATCTCGCCGAGAAGAATCCCGCGGTTGTGACTGATCTCGCGCAGCGTATTGCAGAATGGCGCCGGCTGCATCCTGCCGGAGGCATCCGCGGCGAGGGGGCTCGCCCGGATCAGTGGCAGGGCCCGCCGCTGTGGGCGGAAGCCGCTCGTGAGGGCTAACGATTATGACTCGACGATATTTTCTGATGAGCGCGGCGACTGCTCTCGCCGCATCCGCGCAGCCGAAGCCGCGGCGCAACGTGCTGTTCATCGCCAGTGATGACCTGAACCATTGCTTCAGCGCATATGGCCATGCGGTGGTGCGGACCCCGAATCTGGACTCGATCGCGGCGCGCGGCGTGCGCTTCGACCGTGCCTACTGCCAGTACCCGCTGTGCAGCCCTTCGCGAACTTCCGTCATGACAGGGCTCGCTCCTGACGCGACCGGTGTCTACGACCTGAGAAAGCATTTCCGCGAATCCGTGCCGGACGTGGTCACGCTCGGCCAGGCCTTCCAGAAGAACGACTATTTCGTTGGGCGCGTCGGCAAGATCTACCACTACGGGAATCCCGGGCAGATCGGCACCAACGGCCTCGATGACGAGCCCACGTGGAACCAGCGCGTCAACCCGGCTGGCGTCGATAAAACGAAAGAGGAGCCGCTGCTCACCAACTACACGCCCGACCGCGGCCTTGGCAGCTCCGTGTGCTTCTACGCCTCCCCGGCGAAAGATGAAGAACACACCGACGGCATGGTTGCGTCCGAGATCATTCGGCTGATGGAAGAGCATCGCGGAAAGCCGTGGTTCCTGGGCGCAGGCTTCTACAAGCCGCATTGCCCGTGGATCTCGCCGGCGAAGTACTTCGACATGGTGCCTCTCGACCGAGTGAAGCTGGTCCCCTTCGAAGAATGGGAGATGACGATTGCGCCGCGCTGGGCGTACTTCACTATGCCGGCGAACTGGGGAATGACGGAAAAGCAGCGTCTGGAGGCCATGCGCGCCTACTACGCGGCGATTCTGTTCCTGGACGCGCAGGTCGGCCGAGTTCTGAATGCTCTCAGGCGCGGGGGCGAGGAACAAAACACAACCATCGTGTTCTGGAGCGACCACGGCTACGGCCTTGGCGAGCACGGCCAGTGGATGAAGCAGACAGTGTTCGAATATGCCGCGCACTCTCCGCTGATGATGTGTGGCGCCGGGATTTCGGCAAGAGGCAAGGCCTGCGGTCGAACCGTCGAGTTTCTCGATATGTATCCAACACTGGCGGACCTCTGCGGATTGAGAGATGTTCCGAAAGGACTTCACGGCAGGAGTCTCAGGCCGCTGCTCGACAATCCGAACGCGCCGTGGGAGCGTCCGGCCGTGACCCAGGTGCATCGCACGCTGCAGAAACGTGAGGTTCGCGGATATTCGCTCCGCACGGAGCGCTATCGCTACACGATGTGGGACGAGGGCCGCGAGGGCGAGGAGTTGTACGACTACTCGAGCGATCCGCGCGAACTGAAGAATCTGGCGAAGGAAACGGATTCGGCCGCTCTGAAGCAGACGCTGAGATCGCGCCTTGACGGAATAATAGCTTCGCGGCGGGCGTGAACCAGCCGCCCGGCGGGCCCGGTTTTGCGACCGACTGGTCGCCCGCTAAGTCTGCAGCGTCGCTTCCACCGCGCCGATCGCGGGATCCTGCAGCTCGCGCATGGCGTCGATCATCTGCCGTTTCAGCGACACGACAAGGTCTCGATTGCCCCGATCGAGCGCGAGGTTCTTCAGCTCCTCGGGATCGGTGCGGAGATCGTATAACTCCTCGATATCGCCGGGAAACAGATTCAGGATGAACTTATAGCGATCGGTTCGAAGCGCCTTCACCATTGGCTTCGACGCGTCTGTGCCATTGGCGAACTGCTCGTACAGAAACGTCTTTCGCCACGGAGTGGACCGCGTCTTGCCGGCGACGAGCGGCCGCCAGGACCGCCCCTGCATCGGGACGGAAGCTTTGACGTCGCAGAAGTCGAGAATCGTGGGCGCCAGATCGACATTGACAATAAACGAATCGATCTTCTGCCCGCGTTTGATCATGCGCGGGTAGCGAACCATCATGGGCACGCGAATCGCTTCTTCGTACGCCTCGAGCTTGCCGTGCAGACCGTGCTCGCCGTGGAAGAACCCGTTGTCGCCCATGTAGACGATGATGGTGTCGTCAGCCAGCTTTGACTCCTCGAGATAATCGAACAGCCGTTTCACGCTGTCTTCCACGCCCATGAGGCAGCGGTACTGATTGCGCTCGCGCTCGGCCCAGCGATCGAGAGGCATCGCGCCCGCATTTTGTCTCGGCGGACGGCCATCCGGGTCCGGTCCGATACCGCGCTTCCGGCGCACGCGTTGCGGCTTGCGTTCATCGTCGATATGGAACGACGCCGGCGGCTCCAGCTTCACGTCAGCGAAATCGTTCTCATGACCGGGCGCCGGCGTGAACGGCGCGTGGCAGGCCTTGTAGCCCATCCAGACGCAGAATGGCTGATCGCGCTTCGTTCCACGCATGAACTCGAGCGCCTGCTCCGTGATGATGTTGGTATCGTAGCCGCTCAGATCTTTCCAGACGCCGTTGATATTCTTCCGCGGATTGACATACGAGCCCTGGTTGATCTGGGCAGCCCAGTAGTCGTAGCCGGGTTGCACGCGGTCGTCGTTGTCCATGTGGAACTTGCCGATATGCGCGGTGCGGTACCCCGCTTCGTGAAGCAGGCGCGGCAGCGTCGGCAACTCCTGGTTCCAGCGGATCTGGTTATGAATGATCCCGTTCGAATGGTTATACAGGCCTGTCAGGTTGCAGGCGCGGCTCGGCGCGCACAGAGACATGGCCACGAATGCGTTCGTGAACAGGACGCCCTCACGGCCGATCCGGTCGATGTTCGGGGTCTTCATGAACGAATTGCCGGTCAGGCTGAGCGTGCGATAGCTCTGGTCATCCGTGAGCAGAAAGATGAAATTGGGACGGCGTGCGTACGCGGCGCGGCTGGTGTGAAGGAAGGGGCCTGACGCGAGCAGCGCGGCCTGGCCCAGTATTTCCCGGCGTGTGAAGCGCATCGACATAAGTGGGCACCCTCTTTTGGCTCCTATCCTACAACCCGCGCCGCACCCCTGCAAGCAGGCATAGAATATGCGAGAAGCCTCCAGGCCCGTTTGGCTATGACCCGCAGGAATCTGTATCGAGCGGCGTTGATCGCACTGTTCACATCCGTCGCCGCATTCTCGCAAGGCAGCACGGGTACGCTTACCGGCATCGTTACGGATCCGTC
>DASSSG010000691.1:0-8856 GCA_035708545.1 Bryobacteraceae bacterium
TTAGGCAATAATATACTTGACATTCCAGCTTTGGGCGGGGTGTGCTTGGTGTTGTGGTCCGACACATCCGAATCACTTGGCAGACGGAAGAGGCGCCCCATTTGGCAGCATATTGCTACCGACTACGATGCGAAACGAGCCGTCTTCCAATGATTCGTCACGCCTTAACGAGCGAGATCGTAGCGCAACAATGAAAGTGACCAGTCTTGCGTCAACTCTGTTGCGCTTCCCGGCATTCAGAAGTTCCGCAGTGATAGCTGGATGTTCTGGAGGGCCAACGCCGAAGAATGCTTCGATCCCTTTGTTGAATATCGTTACGCTTTCTTTCAATGCGGGACTCGTGGGTAAATACACCACACTGCCTACGTTCCAGCCAGATTCGACTAGTGTCTTGCGTATTTCCAGAGCGAATACGATGGCCTCTGCGTCAGAGTTTACGACTGATATCTCAGCCTTCGCCGGCGGCAGCGCCTTCAGTGACTCAGGGAGCCTGATATCTACATGCCGGTCCATCAGACGCGTAATGAGCGCACCGTTCAGCTTACGCTGCGACTCCGCAGATTCTTTCTGCGCCACGGCCATGAGACGCTGTGCCTCGTGTAACTTCACCTGCTCAGCCGTTATACGAGCGTCTGCGACTGAAAGATCATTTCTAAGTTTCAAGTTGGACAGTTCAAGCAGGTTTGAACGCTCATCTGCTTTTGAAGCGCGCTCAAAAGCGTTACCCGCGCGTTCATTTGCGGCGGCAGCAGATCCTCGGAATAGATCGACCAACTCGCGATTCCTATCGCGCAACTTCGTGTGGACATCAGTGGCTGCGAAATCTATGCCAAGTTCTCCGCTGACGCCTATGGTGACGAATACCGCTCCCAACAGTCCGGTTAAGAACATCCGCGAACTGGGTTTTTCGGGGGAATGGATGACGCCGCGCCGAAGATCTTTCAGTCCATGGCGGTATTCCATAACAACAACGATCACTTCCAATGAAACGCCTATAACGACGAGGACTATCCAGAACTCAAGCCAATTGCCTAGTGAGTCAGAAGCATTTTCGAGCGCTCTTATATCTCTTTCGAGAGCAGCCGCCGCCCTCGAAAGCGCGGAAGCATCCATGGATCATCTGGATAAAGTCAGGCGACGCGGCCGAATAGTGACTTTGATCGCTGTCTTGGTTCTCATTGCCGCCAGAACGATCATGTTTTGCGCCGGACGGGGTTAACCACCTTGGACTCACGACGTCTTGTCCGCTTGCGCCCGGGCGCATCAGGATTGCCATTTCGCGGCGATTCCTCTTTCGCACGCTCCACCAATTCGTCCAAGCGCTCTTTTGGCACCGCAAGAATACCGCGCATGACGCCCCTCATGCGCTGGAACTCAGGTGTAGATTCAAACTGCTTTCGTGTCATAACCTCCCGTCAGCGGGCGTCCCCGCTTGCCACGCCACGAACGGGCGTGATCGGCCCTTCAACCGTAGGCGTCTTCAGTCTTGCCCGTCAGTTCCTTGTACGTGAGTCGCCGCCCCACAATGTGCTTCCTCACAGTCGCGAACCGTTCTGCATCCGTCATCTTCCGATTGTTGTACCGAAACGCCTGTTCGTCCAACTACCGGAAAAGGTGGAACGGCTCCACGCTGATGTAGGTTCCATGAAGGCCGCGCTTCAAAAGCGACCAAAAATTTTCCATCGTGTTCGTGTGGACGTTCCCGTTCACGTACTCCACCGCATGATCGATAACAGCGTGCTGGTAGCTCGCTTCCAGCCCCTCATACGACTTCAATTCATCGCTGAAGATCGCCGATCCCGCCTCAATGTGTTCGCGAATCGTCTTCTGAAGTCCTGCTTTCTGTCGGTTCGGGGCATGCATAACGATGACTTTCCCGCCACGCTGGACCATCCCCATTGCAATCTCTTTGTCCTTACCGCCAGTCCCGGTAATCACACGCTGCCGTTTCGCGGCATGCATGTTGCGGGCCTTGCCGCCGATGAACGATTCGTCGACCTCAACCTCGCCGGACAAAATCGTGATCCCGCCGTCGTGCATCGCAAGCCTGACACGATGGAGCATGAACCAAGCCGTCTTTTGGGTGACGCCAAGATCGCGATGAATCTCATAGCTGCTCGCGCCGTTCTTGCAGTTCACAAGCATCCAAACCACGGGCAGCCACTTTTCAAGGGCAATTGGGGAGTCCTCAAAGATCGTGCCGGTCTTAAGCGAGAAGGTGGGTTTCGGATGTTTCGCGTAGCACTTCCAAACGCGCTGCTTTGCCAGCCACGTCAGCTTCCCTGCTCCGCAAGTCGGGCACTTTACGATGCCGTCCGGCCATCGCAGTTCAACCAGGAAGCGACGGCAGTTCTCGAAATCGGCGAAGTACAGAATCGCGTCTCGTAGGGTTGGGGCGCTTTCCATCGTGAATCAAGTATGCGCTGTTTTGTGTGGAATGTCAAGTATATTATTGCCCTGATTTAATCCTCGGCAAAATCCAGAGACTTTGTCAACGAATATCTAACTCAGGACACTAGTCGGGCGGCTAAGACACCCGTTTCGCTACGTAATCGATAGTGGGTCCCCCGGCGGGACCCTCGACATGGAACTTGATTGTATCGCCGCTGACCTTGCCCTTGTAGTTCAGCTTCATTTCGTTGTCCTGGAAACGGACGGTAATGTTGAAGGAGATGTCGTCGCCCTCGACCTTGCCGTCTGTGATCGTGGACTTGCCCATCATCTGGCTCGTGGTTTCGCCGGTGAGCTTCGTTCCATCGACTTTGAAGACAAACGTCCTCTCGATCGTGCCGAACTGCGTTTCGGCAGTGCCTTTCCATGTGCCGGACACGTCGGCAGCCAAAGCGATGACCGAGCAGAGGGTAAAGAACAGCACGAGCAGTTTCATAATGCGGCTCCTTTTCGGTTTCCTCATTCTACAGGAGGCTCTCAGGGTTTCAGCGCGACAGTGACTGCCCGGGCCCCCTGCGCCGGGTTTGCCGAGTACTCGAGGACGTGGAGCTTTCCATTCGCGGCAGTCACGCCTGTCGCAGACCACAGCAGAGGTGAGGTGTGCACGATGGTCACTGCGCCGCTCGCCGACAGACGTTTTCGATCCAGCGCTTTTCATCCCGCTCACGGGCGCGAGCTCCCGAGGAGCGACGGCACCGCGAAAAAGACCGGACTCCTGCAGGACATCGCCGTTGGTGCGGCCGGATCCTGGTCTTCGGATTTCGTGCTTTCCGGCGCCGGATTTTCTTCGCCGCCGACGACGGCATTACGGGGCGGAACTCCGGAGCCTGCCCGGGTTTGCTCGGTATGCGTCCGGACGCGCGCTCGAAGTGCTGTCGGACATGTTCCCGCAGGGCGGCGAACTTCGGCCGCGCCCGATCAGGACCCCGCCCGCAGCTATGAGCTGCAGCTCGAGCCTGACGCGGATCCAGAATATTTCCGGTAATTCGCGTCACGCGCAGGTCGCGGCCGAAGCTCCTGCCGCTCGCTTCTGAAACGACAGCGCCTTATTCCGCCACGGATCACGGCCCGGTTGCAATCGTAGTTCGAATCCTCTGATTGCCCTTTCCCAGGTTGCTGAAGCGACTCCTGTAAACAATCACCACGTCGTGCGTGCCGCTGGGGTCGACCGAAGCGGGGATACGAACGTTGATCTGCCACACACCGGGCAAACCCGGCGCCAGCCCGGAGTATTCCACATGATCGTCCGGAACGAAGTCGTTGCCAATGATGACTCGCGGCTTGCCGTCCGTAGGCACCGGTCCCGACGCGGGCACGCCGTCAGGCGGCGCTCCGGGCACAACCCCCATGCCCGTTGCGAACAGCTGTACAACCTTCCTGCGTCCGATGCGGTTGGTCGGAGAGTTCGCGGTGCCGTCTTCGTTGATCGCGGCGACCTGGCCGGTCCCCGCGCCACTGATCGTAAACAACGCGGGCGAAGCGGATGTCAGCACGTAACGCGTGCTGCCCAGCACCTGCCCCACAGATCTGCGCACAACCTGGATTTCGGCGAAGCCGGACTCGGGCACGTCAGACGGGGTGACGAAGTTTATCTGTCCAGGCGACACGTAGAACAGCGGCGCCGGCCGGTCATTCACCAGCACCTGGATATCCGCCAGTTCGGTCGGCAGAGGCAATGTCGTAGCCCCGGCGGTCTGATCGCCGAAGGTCTGCCCGCCGCTTTGCGGGTACACGGAGGTGATCATTCCCGGTGCGATTCCCTGATCGTTCCCGCTTGCGGCGTTCACCGGAGCAACTCCGCTGAAGAACATCGCGACGCGGTTCGCGCCCTCCGCGATATACAGATTCCCGTTCGTGTCCTGCGTAATGGCGAGCGGCCGCTCGGAAACTACTTCGAAATCCGTACGTGGGTTCAGCCCCAGCAGATCGAAGCGCGGCAGCCGGACCGCACGGTTAGCGGCGGGCTGTGCGACCCAGATCTCTCCGGTCTGCTCGCTGACATAAACGCCGTGCGGGCTGCTTAGATTGGCGATCGAGATAACCGGTGAAGGATCACTCGCGAGTCGCGGGTCGCTGATTCGATCGTAGACAACAATGCGGTTGTTGCCGGCATCGGCGACGTAGAGCCGGTCGTCGGTGTCGATAGCGACGTGCCGCGGGCTGAACAGCCGATTCGGTCCGGTTCCGCGGCCGCCACTCAGGAAATCAGACTGCCCGACGACGAGCGCCGCCGCCTGGCCGTTGGCGAAGTCGCCTCCCGCAGGGCGCCGGAACAGCAGCACCCGGTGATGCAATGCGTCTGAGACCACGAGATGGCCCTCCGCGGTGAAGGCAAGGCCAAATGGACGGCCCATGATGCGAGCAGTCGGATCGGTCGCGTGCGTGAAAAATCCGGTCTGTCCAAGCACCAGGTTGGCTGCGTATAGATTCCCTTCGGGGACAGCCCGTTCGAAAGGTGCGGCGTATCGCAGCACGCGCCCGTTGCCGCTGTCTGCGACGTACAGGTTGCCGTCACGATCGACGGCCAGCCCGGCAGGCAGGAACAGACCGGTGTCATTGATGTTTTCAGTGCTGTTGAAGGGAGAATTGACGAGCGCACGCTGGAAGTTCGTCTGCCCGAGGACCAGGTCAGCCTTATCTCCCTGCTTCGCGCGGCGCGCATCGCGCCAGCCGAGAATGCGGTTGTTGTACGTGTCAGCTACAAACAGGTGCGGCGGGCTCGAGCGCCGATCGAGCGCGATCCCTGCTCCGTCCGTGAACGCCCCTCCGAGCGTCCCCAAGGGAGCCGTTCCGAAAAACAACGCGAGTTCGCGCCCTTCAATCAGATTCGGCGCGTTCAGCGACAACGTGTCCTGCCCCAGCACGCGATCGGCAATGCCTGTCCGGCCTTCGTTCGGATATGCGAGCACGCGGTGATTCCGCGTATCGGCAATGAACATGAACCCGGCGCCCGTGGTTCCGCTGTTGGGATTCAGCAGCGTGCCGCCGTTCGGTTCGGCGAGCCCCCGGTTCGGGCGGACATCCGAAGCCGATGCCTGCCCGATAATGGCGCGGGCCGGCGGCGAGATCTGGGCGCCCTCAGCGGGCCATTGCTCGAATGGATCGAAGCGCAACGCCCGGTTGAATCGTGCATCGACCACCACCGGGCTGTCTCCCACGAAAAAGATTCCCTCCGGCGACGAGATGAGATACTCGTTCGGCGCTGGGAGAGTCTGGCCTTCCGGCAGGATGAAGACGCCCATGATGCGGGCGGCAGCCTGACCCGATCTGAGCGGCGGAGTCCAAACCAGTACGCGGTTGAGCGAATCGCCCACGAATACCCGGCCACGGCTGTCAATGCCTATAGCCGCGGGCAGAGCGAGATTCGTCCGGTTCAGCCGGCCCTCGGCCGTCTGAGGCGCCGCCATGCCCTCGGAAAAATCGAACTGACCAAGGACAAGGTCGGCGTCCGGGCCATTGCGGCCGGCCGCCAGCGCCGCAGCCGGGAAGCGCAGCACACGGTGGTTGTAAGGATCAACCACCCAGAGGTTGCCCTGCGGGTCGAAAGCAATACGGGACGTGGCAGGACCCGACCCGCCGCCGAATGTGCCAACGGACGCGAGCGAATGCGCGGATCTTCCGCCCGCATTCGCATCGCGGCTCGAAAAACTCGTCTGCCCGATCACCATATCGGGCACGGCCACTTCGTCGGTCTGCGCAAATGGCTTTGGGAAGCGGAGCACGCGATTGTTGCCCGTGTCGTGTACCCACAGATTGCCCGCGGCGTCCACCGCGACACTCGAAGGCGAGTTCAGCCCGGTCGCCCGGCCAAGTCCGGGACCGAGCGGAAGCGCCGTTGTTTTGTTCACCTGCCCGATTACCAGGTCTGCCGGCGCGCCGTTTCTGAAAGTGGCGGCGTCGCGCCAGGCAAGGACGCGGTGGTTCCCCAAATCGGCGACATACAGTGCCGACGGTGTCCCCGACCGATCCACCGCGACATCCTGCGGCAGGTAAAGCTCGCGGCCTTCAATTAGGTTCGGGTTCACCGTCCTGATCTCGACCTGCTGCTGGCCCAGCACCCGGGACGGAAAGGGATTCAACGAGAGCTGCGCCACCGCGTGCGTGACGGTCACGGCCAGCGCGGCACTCGGAACGACAAGAGATGAAATTCGCATAGATCTGTTGTTGTGATCAGCGGTACGCTCGCGGGACAGCACGCAACGCCATAGATTAAGATACCAGCCTGTTCGCATCGCGGCGTGTTGTTGTCGGGTCGCATACACGCGATTCTGGCCCACCCCGCGGCTTGTGAACCACGAGAGAACGCTGCGCGGCTACTGGTCGCGTAATGCCACCGCCGGCAATATCCGCGCCGCCCGAATGACCGGGACGGCGACAGCGATGACAGTCACGAACGTCAATGCGAGCGCCGCGCCTGTCATGGGCGCGACAGACCCCGCGCCTGACCCAAACAGCAGCGGGTCGAGACCGCGCCGGCCAACCGCGAAGGCTCCCAGTCCGAGCAGAATGCCCGGCACAACCGCGCCGCTCGCGTATCCCGCAAACAGCTGCACGATCCTGCCCGGCGTCGCTCCGACGGCCACCCGGATTCCGACTTCGCGCGTGCGGCGTGCGAGCGTGAAGGTGATGAGTCCAAACAGCCCCATGGCGGCAATGAGAGCGGCGACAATCGCGAACACCTGCGACAGAAACGACAGCATCCTTTCCTGCCACAGCGAGGTTTCGATCTCCTGCTCCATCGTCGCCATGCTGATCGGTGTCAATCCCGGGCCGATGCTGGCCAGCATGGCGCGGATCTGACGCATCATTTCGCCTTCGTGAATGCGTGTGCGGACATGCAGCGTAACCATCTCTTCCGTGCCGCGAAAGGCGGCAAAGAACGTTGGCGGCGCCATTTCGCGCATTCCGCGGTACTTCACGTCGCGCACCACGCCGGCCACGCGGTACTCCGGGCGGGCGAACCCGTCCGGGCCCGCGGGCCCAAACTCGCGTCCCAGCGGATCGACGCCCGGAAAGAATTCTTTCGCGAGACTTTCGGTCACCACCACCGGCGTCGGATGCATCTCGAGATCGCCGCGAGTCACGTTTCGTCCCGAGATCAGATCGACGCCCAGGTTCCGGAAGTGCGTGTCGCTGGCATAGTTCAGGCTCACGTTCAGCCGATCGGCCTCGGTGAGCGGCGAGCCCGCGCGGCCCATCGTGTTCCTGAAGCCGACACCGCGCATGAGCGGAGCCCCGCCCATGCTTGCGTCCGCCGTCCCGGTCAGTTCGCCGGCGCGACGAAGAACTTCGGCGTAGAGCGATGGAAGTTGTTGCCTGGCGGCGCCTGCTGTACGCGGGTCCAGCACGGCGACAATGAGCCGTTCGCGCTCGAAACCTGGATCCTGTTGCCGCAATGCTGCGAGGCTCCGCGCCAGCGATATGCTGGCGGCGACCAGCATGGCCGCAAGCGCTACCTGCACGATGACGATGCCGCGCCCCGATACCGGTGCAGTTGTCCGGCTGGCGCCTTTTCCCAGTACCTGCATGAGATCTGTTCGTAGCGCGCTCAACGCGGGCGCAATGCTCGCCAGCAGCGCAACCGCCGCGGTCACTGCGGCCGTGAAGGCGAGCACTCGCAGATTCGGATGCAGGTCGATGTTGAGAGGGCGGCGCGAGGGTAAGAATTCCGTCAACAACGGCCCGCCACCCTGCGCGATCAGCCAGGCCAGCAGTGCTCCTGCGCCCGTCAGCGTCGCGGATTCCGACAGCATCGCCCGCAGGACGTGCCAGCGTGACGCTCCGATGCTCAGCCGCAGCGCGATGTCGGCTCGCCTCATCTCTCCTCGGGCAAGCATGATCCCGCCGACACTTACGGCGATCAGCAGCAGCAGAGCCGCCATCGCGCCGATCAGCGCGGGCATTGCCTTCGAGAGCTGTTTGCGGATCGCGGAGACACCGCGCCCGGCGCTGGCCAGCAGTACCCGGCGCTGCTTCTGTCGAGCAATATCGGCTGCTGTCAGGCCCGTCGCCTCGGCGGCGCCTGCATCCACCATTGCTGGGTATAAACCCCGCACTTCGGCTTCCGCCTGCGCGAGTTCAACCGCGTTGCGCAATCGTACTACGATCTGAGCAGGCGCATACCGCGATCCTGAGTTCGCCCTCCATGCGCTCCATGCTCTTGCGGGCACCCACACGTCGGCGCGCCGCTCGAGATCGAGCCCGCCAAAACCGGCTGGCGCCACGGCCGTGACGGTGAATGCAACACCGCGCACGCGAACGCCCGAACCGACTGCGTCATCGCGGCTCGCGAACACGTTCCGCCACAGCGCATGACTCACTACGGCAGGCAGGGATTCTCGGGAGCTTTGAAAAAAAGCGCCTCTCTCCGGGCGGAGCCCCAGCGCGTCGAAATAGTTGTCCGAC
>DASSSG010000692.1:0-12644 GCA_035708545.1 Bryobacteraceae bacterium
AGCGCCTCTCGATCGCCCGTGCCCTGCTGCGCCGTCCGCAACTCCTCGTGTTCGATGAGGCCACGTCATCGCTCGATTCGCTGACCGAGGAAGAAATCAGCCAGACGATCCGCGAGATCGGCGCCGGCCGCGACGCGATCACCATCCTCATCGCGCACCGCCTCTCGACCGTCATGCACGCCGATCGCATCTGCGTTCTCGAGCGCGGAATGATTGTCGAGTCCGGCCGCCATCCCGAGTTGCTCGCGAACAAGGGCCTGTACTATGCGATGTGGCGGCAGCAGGTTGGCGAGGCGAAGGAGCCGATCAGCAGCCCGGTTCTCACTGCGTCGATTTAACGATCCTGTTTCCTGACGACAGTCGTCGTGGTCGTCCGAATCTCCGACACAGCGCTGTTGGCCACCGTCGAGAACACATCGAGCCGCTTGCGAATTGCATCCGCGAAGCAGGCCGCTTCCTCAGCGGTCGCTCCGGAGGCCTTGAGGCCTGCCTGCAACTGCTCGCGACTGAGCTTGCCCATGCGATTCACGAACCACTTCACGTCCTCGACGCGGATGCCGTTCGTCAGCGCGTCGATATGCCTGGCCGCGTACTGGTTGTAGTTGAAGTCCACGAATCCGTTGTCGATTCCATCAATCAGCCGTGACGTGACCGCGCTGAAAGCGGCGCAGTTCCACTTGCGCGCAGGCGGGTGGGGCGCCGCCGGGTCTCCCAGGCTCGCCCCCCAGTCAGCGATGCTCGCGTACCGCTGGCCGGCGATCTCGAATACGGCCGTGTTTGCCGGCTTGACGTCCCAGTTCGCGACCAGCAGTGCGGTCAGTTTCAGACCATTGAGCTCCCGGCGGTCGAATTTCTTATCGGTGAGCTGGAGGGTCTCTCCGGGTACGGCCCGCAACCCGTCCGTGTCGAACATCTGAAAGCGTGCTCCGCGAAACCCGCCACTCTTGTCGATGAACTTATCGGCGTCCTCCAGTGAGGAAATGCCCGCGATTCGACCTTCCTCCACGTAATACGACGGCCGCACCTGGTAGCCTGCGGCCCACGCGATTCGCGACGCAAAGGTCTCGGACTTCGCTTCTTCGCCGAGTTTGACCATCCACTTCACGCCGCGCGTGTCCGTCACCAGCACTTTCGGCTGGACGCCGTGCGACTCTTCCTTCACGAACGTGAATGGAGGTTGTGGACGACTCTCCGCTCCGCCGGGCCCCGCCGCGAGATCCAGAGTCTCGACGGGACCGGGATCGCGCCACAGCAACGGACGGTCTGACGCCGTTGCTGATAGCGCGATGAACAGCAGTTGAATGCGCAGAGGTCTCACATACCATCGACGGTTTACCGTGACAACTGTTTCAGGCGCCTACATGGTGAGCAGCGCCGCCATGAGCTCGATGCCATCCCATAGATTCTGTATGCGAATGTTTTCGTTGAAACTGTGCTGGTTATTGTCGTGATTGGCGATGTGGATCAGGATGGTTGGTACCGCGAGGGCACGCTCGATCATCTCGATGGGCACGCTGCCGCCGATGGTCGGCAGTTTCACCGCCGGGCCGACCGCGCTTTCCACGGTCCGGATCACCTCCTGCGAGATCGGCAGGTCCATCGAAGTGCGAACCGCGTTATATCCCCTCTCGCGAACCCGAACCATTGCCACTTTCGGGTGCCTCATGCGGAGCTCGGGACCGGGCTCCGAATCCACAACAAAGAAGCCCTGCTTGCGAACGTGATCGATGACGCGGGCAACCGTCTGCCGATGATCCATGCCTTTGACAAGGCGAATGTCGAGCGCCGCGGTGGCGATCGCTGGAATGACGTTGGAAGCCTGGGCGCCCGTGCGGGAACTCGCCATTCCGCGGATGTTCAGCGAAGGCAGCGCGAGCAGCTCGTTCAGCGTCTTCGGCGCGCCCTCTGTCGTCCCGAGCCACAACTCACGCATCAGCTCCGGTTCCACGGGCGGCGCTTCGGCAATCGCCCGCTTCTCCGTTTCGCCGAGCGGCACGATACCGTCGTGGAAATTTTCGATCAGAATCCGCCCGGTTTCGTCCTTCACGGATACGAGCAGCCGCGCCAGCTGCATGGCCGGGTTCGGAGCCCAGTTGCCGTAATGCCCGCTATGCAGCTCACGCCGAGGCCCGTAGGTGGTGATATCCAGAGTCACGACTCCGCGTGCGCCAAAGTCGATCAGCGGCCGCCGCGTCTGATGCACCGGTCCGTCGCAGATCAACCATACGCCGCCGGCGAGCAATTCTCGGTGGGCGGTGAGAATCTGTTCGAGGTGCGTCGAACCTGCCTCTTCCTCTCCTTCGAACACAAACTTCACGTTTGATTTGAGCTTCAGCCCTGCGGCTCGGATCGCGTCGAGCGCGGAAACGAGTGCGATTATCGGCGCTTTGTCATCTGACGCGGACCGTGCGTAGATCCGCCACTCGGGATCAAATGCCACGCCGGCAGCCGGCAGCGGAATTACCTGGCCGTCCCGCTCGAGTGACTGTGTGCGCAGCGCCGGAGTGAAAGGAGGCGTTGCCCACTCGGCCGGGTTCAGCGGCTGCCCGTCGTAGTGGGCGTAGAAGACAATGGTTCGCACGGCGCCAGGTGTCCGAAGCGCGCCAAACACGAGGGGGCTGGCGCCTGAGACCGACAGCAGTCTGGCGGCGATTCCGCGCTTCTCGAGCAGCGCCACGATGGCGGACGCATTGCGTGCGACATTCGGCCGATCGCTGGTCACATTCGGTATCGCCAGCAGCGACACGAATTCCTCAACGATCGTTCGCTCGTGTAGCTGCCGCCATTTGCGCGCAGCGACCGATGCAGGATTCGTCTCTCCGGTACAGACCGCCGGCAAGAGCAATAACACCAGGATGCAGCGGATCAGTGGGAAGGCCCTCCGAGCCTCGTGCGAATTATAGTTCGGGGCCGCGGGGCCGTGGAGCGGAACGCGCTGTCGCGTGCCGCCGCTTTCAGATCCCGGACGAAGATGTCGATTACTGTGCCGTCCCGGATACCGCTTGCTAATGCGCGCGGCTCGGAAAGGTCATTTCTGAGCCGCGACCGTAAAGGAGCGGTTGTCAAAGAACGGCTCTACAGCCCTGCGTGACCTGAGTCACTGCCCCGATCCCCGCATGCAGTCACAATCACACCAGGACCGTATGGCAGTGACCGCAAGCCTTCCTCTCGCGTGGCAGGAGGCTTTCCGTCGAGACGCGGCTGGAGCCGCGACGGCTGTTGCCGACCCGCTCCCCGAGCGCCGGGTCGCCCGGCTCCTGGCGGCCTGGATCGCTGTGGGCCTGTTCTTTCTCGTGTTTCCCGGCACTGTACTCGGCGTGTGGAACCTGATTGGGATCAGCAGCCGGCAGACTGCTGCGGCGGTGGCGCTGTCGTTCCTCCAGGCGCACGGGCACGCGCAACTCTTCGGGTGGGTGGGCAGTTTCATCATCGGCATCTGCCTCTACACGGCTCCGAAATTCCGCGGCGCCAAAACACGCTCGCTGGCGCTCGGATGGCTGATGCTGGCGCTATGGGCGGGCGCGGTCGGCGGACGGTGGGTGCTGGCCTTTTACCAGGTCAACGCACCGTCGGTGTGGCGCGCGACCGCGCTGGCTGAAATCGCGGTAGCCATTCTCCTGGTCTGGCAGACCTCGGCGAAATTTCGCTGGCGCTCGGCCGCGCTCTGGGACAGGCTCATCATCTCGGGTTTCCTCGGATTGGCGGTTGCGCTGGGCATACAGGCAGCCGCCGTCTGGAATCTCGCCGAACCGGTCGTGCCGGTCGCGATCAACTCTCTGACCATTCACCTCGCGCTCTGGGCGTTCTGTTTCCCGCTCGTTTGGGGATTCAGCGTGAAAATCGTTCCGCCGCTCGCCGGTCTGGCGGCGACGCGCGTCGCACCGGCTCTGGCGGGACTCGTGGTGTTACTGGCAGCCGTGCTGCTGGCTGTTGCCGACCTCGCCCGCGAGGGCGCGCTGTTGACCGTTATTGCCGTCGCGCTCACCTGCCGTTCTCTCCGAATCTTCGAACCGGCCGAGCGCCGGCCGAAAGTGCTCGGCGTCGATCGCCGCTACCCCGTCTTCGTGAGGTTCGCCTTCGCGTGGCTGGTCGCCTCGGCCATGCTCGGCGCCTGGTCGCATCTGCCGGGTGTTCTCGGTGCGTCGCGTCACGCCTTT
The DNA here is from genome assembly GCA_035708545.1 of Bryobacteraceae bacterium. GTDB lineage: Bacteria > Acidobacteriota > Terriglobia > Bryobacterales > Bryobacteraceae > DASSSG01. The sequence continues at coordinate 4,158 of DASSSG010000692.1, forward strand.
ACCGTGGGTTTCATGGCGACCATGATCTTCGCCATCGGCCCGCGTATCCTGCCGGCGTTCCTCAACAGCCGGGAGCTCTGGAGCGCGCGTTTGATGCTCGCATCACTGGTCCTGATCACGGCCGGCTGCGCGCTTCGTATCACGGCCGAGCCGCTCGCCTACGGCGCGATCATGCCCGCCGCGTGGCGCGTGCTGCCCATCTCGGCTGTCACCGAGTTGGCCGCCGTTGTCCTGTTTGCGATAAACATGATTGCCACGCTCGCGACGCCAATTCCCGCATGGATCGGCTCCCGGCAGGTGACGGACAGACTCACCGTTTACTGGTATGTCACTGCCTATCCCACCACCCGCCGCATCCTCGCGGCGAATGGCCTGACGACGCTCGCGCGCAGCGGCAGCGTGCCGAAATCGCTGACCCTGCGCGAGGCGGCAGCAGCCGATGGTGCCAGCATCGAACGGCTGCTCGCCGCCCTGCGACAGTTCTTCATCAGGCGCCGTGCTCGCGCCCTGCGGGCGCTCTGATCATTAGCGCCTTGTTATTCCCCGCTGCTCCAGGAGTTTCCGAACACGATCTGTCGGAATTGCCTCGACCGTGCGGCCGCGCGAACGCACCGTGGTGGCCTGCAGCAGCGAGTTGTACACCGCCTCCTCGGTTGCCTCGAGAGCAGCCTCGAACAGTGGTGATACTGCATCCGCCGGCAGGATCGTCCTGGTTCTTGGCGCCGTCTCGCCGAAGCGCGAACGAAGATCGGGGGCCGTCGTGAACGCGATGGCAAAATCGCCGCTGCCGTGACTGTAGGACGAACCGGTTCGCGCAAGTCCGAACACCGCGCGCGCGGCCAACCGTCGCAGCTCGCGAGCGTCGACAGGAGCGTCCGTCGCGACAACGATCATACAGGAGCCATCGCCGCCACCCGCCGTGTCTGACGAGAATGCGTATCGGCCCAGCTCCTTTCCAATCGGCACGCCCGCTATTGTCAGAACGCCCCCGAAGTTGGTCTGCACCAGAACGCCGACGGTATGCGAACCATAGCGAGCCGGCAGCTTCCGTGAAGCCGTGCCAATCCCGCCTTTCCACCCATAACAGGTCGTCCCTGTGCCCGCGCCCACCGAGCCTTCCGGCACCGCACCCGGCCTCGCCTCCGCGATTGCTTTCAGCACGTGCTCGCGCTTCACGTGCATTCCGCGGATGTCATTGAGCGCGGAATCGTTCGTCTCGCCGATCACCGCATTGACTGACACGACGTTCTCGTTTCCGGGCTGTGCGAGCGTGTATCCGACGACCGCCTCGATCGCGGTGCCGACCGCGAGAGTGTTCGTCAGCACGATCGGCGTCTCAATGGTGCCCAGCTCCTCGATCTGCGTCGAGCCCGCGAGCTTGCCGAAAGCATTGCCGACGAATACCGCTCCCGCGACTTTCTCTTGAAAAAGATTGCCTGCGTGCGGCAGCACCGCCGTGACGCCCGTTCGTACGGAATCGCCTTCAATGAGCGTTACGTGACCGACGCGGACACCCTCGACATCGGTAATCGCGTTCAGCGGGCCGGGCGGGAATACACCGGGTGCGACGCCAATCTCGCGAGCACGAGGTCGTGGACTTTGTCCGCTCATAACGATGGCGAACATACAGATTGCCGCTGTTCCCAGGGGCTTCATTGCGCTGTACGAGCATATCGCTCCGGCCAGCGTCCAGGATATGCTCTCAGCGAGATGTATCGCCGCGATTTCCTCCGCAGCTTCGCCGCCGCGCCCGCGGTGCTCAGCGCTCAGACTGGCGCGTCCCGGCGCCCCAATATTGTGCTCATCTACGGAGATGACATCGGCTATGGCGACGTCAGCTCGTATGGCGCTACGCGCGTTCGCACGCCTCACCTCGATCGTCTGGTCGCCTCGGGCATCCGCTTCACCAACGCACACTCGACCTCGGCGACATGCACGCCGTCGCGATACAGCATGCTCACGGGTGAGTATGCGTGGCGCCGCAAAGGAACGGGCGTGCTCCCGGGTGACGCGTCGCTGATCATCGATCCCGGCCGGCCAACGCTCGCTTCGATGCTCAGGCAGCAGGGCTACACGACGGGTGTTGTTGGTAAGTGGCATCTGGGACTCGGCACCGGCAAGCTCGACTGGAACGGCGACATCAAACCCGGGCCACTGGAGATCGGGTTCGACTACTGCTTCGTGATCCCCGCAACCGGGGATCGCGTTCCATGCGTGTATGTCGAAAACCATCGTGTCGTGGGTCTCGATCCCGGCGAGCCGATCACCGTTACCTACGATCAGCCGATTCCTGGCGAACCGCTCGGCCGCACACACCCGCAGCTCCTGCGCATGCACCCCAGCCATGGGCATGACATGGCGATCGTGAACGGCGTCAGCCGCATCGGCTACATGAAAGGAGGCAAGTCAGCGCTGTGGATCGACGAGGACATGGCGGACACGATCACGAAGAAAGCGGCTGAGTTCATCGGGCGAAATCGGACGAAGCCGTTCTTTCTCTACTTTGCGACGCATGATATCCATGTGCCTCGCCTCCCGCACCGCCGTTTCGCGGGCAAGACACCGATGGGGCCGCGGGGCGATGCCATCGCGGAACTCGACTGGTCCGTTGGTCAGGTACTCGATGCCCTGGAACGCAACGGGCTCACGCGAAACACTCTGGTTATGTTTTCGAGCGATAACGGTCCTGTAGTCGATGACGGCTACCGCGACGAAGCCGTCGAGAAGCTCGGGGACCACAGGCCTGCGGGCCCTCTGCGCGGCGGCAAGTACAGTAAGTTCGAAGGCGGAACGAGAGTACCGCTGTTAGTACGCTGGCCCGCCGGGATCCGGAAGCGCGGAACCTCGGACGCGCTCGTAAGTCAGGTCGATCTCTATGCCTCGCTCGCGCAGTTGACCAGGCATGCACTGCCGCCCGAAGCGGCGCCCGACAGCTTCGACATTCTGCCTGCCCTGCTCGGCCGCTCGAAGACTGGTCGGGACTATGCAATCGAGCACGCCGGCTCGCTCGCCGTCATCCAGGGCGACTGGAAGTTCATCGCGCCCAACAAAGGTCCGGCAGTGAATCGCAACACCAACACAGAAACCGGGAACGCTCCCGAGGCGCAGCTGTACAATCTGCGCACGGATCCCGCGGAGAAAAACAACCTCGCCACGCAGTATCGTGATCGAGTGACCGCGATGGACGCGCTGCTCGAGAGAGTGCGAAGCGAAGGACGGACGCGTTTGCCGCGCTGAGGAACGATCGCTTCGATTTGCAGCGAGCCGCATCCTGCTGCGGAGACGCTGTCGTCGCGCGGCCTTATTTGTGGCCTTGCGAGCTGGTCCGCGACCGCTGCTGATCGCGCTTTTCGGCGTCCGGCCGAATGTCACGCACGATCTGCACCGACTTCGCGCCTTTCTTACCGCTTTCCACGACTTTCACGGGGTCGCCCACGGCCAGGTCCTCGGCCACCTTGATAGCTTTTTGTGCATCAGCGAGGTTGTAGGTCTTGTCGGGCGCGCCATCGATGGCGATCACGATTTTCTGGCCGGCTTTCACATCTTTGATCCGGCCGTACGTCACTCCCGGCTCCTTACGAGCTTTCGTTTGTGCATTGATTACCTGATCCGGCGTGGGTCTTCCGGCCTCCTGGGCTGTCGCGCAGAATCCGCCCGCGAGAGCGATGGCGGTAAACAGGGCAAGAGTTCGCATCCTGAGTGAACCTCTCGGAATGTCCCTGCAACTCGGTTCCCGTACGCCTAACTCTTGTATTTTCCGTGGATACGCTGGACAAAGGATGGCATGGAATCTCCCGGCAGCTGTAATTTCTACAGGCGGAACCAAACTCAGACCGCCCTGATATGATGGCACCCGAGAGCACAGGATTCCGTTCATGAAGGCACTTCGTTACCTCGCAATCGTGTTAGCCGTGGCCGGACTCGCCGAAGCCCAGCAGGCTCAGACCCCACGCAAGCGGCTTCTGGTCATCGCTCAGACAAAAGGCTTCCAGCACGACTCGATTTCGCACGCCATGGCGACGCTCGAGCGGCTCGGCAAAGAGAACGGCTGGGACACGTACCTGCGAACCGACACGCAGCTGATCACAAAAAAGAAGCTGGGCGGGAACGCGAAGAACCTCGATTACTTCAATGCCATCGCGTTCTTCACCACGGGCGACCTCGACCTCGATGATTCGCAGAAAGCCGACCTGCTCGCCTTCGTTCGTGATGAAGGCAAAGGCTTCATCGGGATGCATACGGCCGGCGACACCCTGACCGGCTGGCCCGAGTACGGCGAGATGGTCGGGGGATATTTCGACCTGCACCCCTGGAATACCTTTATGGCGCCGGTTATCGTCGAGGACCAGACGCACCCGATCACGAAGCACTTCCCGAAGTCCTTTACGATCCGCGATGAGATCTATCAGTACAAGAACTGGTCGCGCGAAAAGGTGCGTGTGCTCATGAGCCTCGATGCCAGCAAGCTGGACCTGAACAACAAGAACGTGCGCCGCACTGACAAGGACTTTGCCGTGGCCTGGATTAAACCCTACGGCAAGGGGCGTGTGTTCGCGACCACGCTCGGCCACGTCGAAGAAGTCTACGATCGCGCGGACATTCAGAAGATGTTCGTCGAAGCGATCAAATGGGCTATGGGTGTGACGCCCGCGGGCGATATGTCGCCGCGGCCGAAAGCAGTATCCGACTGATCGTGCCCCGGCTGCACGCAGGCACTTCGGGGTTTGCATACCCGGCCTGGAAGCCGGGCTTCTACCCCGCTGACCTGCCGGCGAAGCGCTTCCTCGAGCACTATGCGTCCCGCCTGAACAGCACGGAAATCAATTACACGTATCACCGGCTGCCCACTGCCAAATCGCTGCAGGAGTGGGTGACAGCCACGCCCGCAGATTTCGTGTTCTCGCTGAAGGCGCATATGAAGCTCACGCATGTGCTGCGGCTGAAAAACTGCGAGAGCTTCCTCGAGCTGTTCCTGAAAGCCATCGACCCGCTCCGGGTCGTGCGGAGACTCGGGCCGGTACTGTTTCAACTGCCGCCCAACTTCGCGTGCGACGTGGATACGCTTCGCAGCTTCCTCGCGCTGCTTCCGGCTGATCTGCGCTATGCGTTCGAGTTTCGCCATCCATCGTGGCTGGCCGATCCCGTATACGATCTGCTGAAGGAGCGCGGCGCGTGCCTTTGTCTCGCCGAGTCCGAACGGCTCGTTGTTCCGGAGGTTGTCACTGCCCCGTTTGTGTACTTCCGGCTGCGCAAGGGCGACTACAGTCCCGAGCAGCGCGCCGAGCAGGCTGAACGCGTACGCGCGCTGATCGGCGAAGGCCGTGACGTGTACGTCTACTACAAACACGAGGACGATCCGGCAGGAGCGCTTTACGCCGAGGAACTGCTGCGAGCAGCCAATGTGTAGCGTGCCCGTCGAATCTGGGTCGAGCTAAGCCGGCGCCGGCTCGTCATCCTCGGGCAGTTCGTCCGCCCGCGCGGCGTAGCGCTTGAGGACCGAGATGGCGGGCGCGGCCCGGAACCCCGCATAACGCAGCCGCCGGAACACGGACGCGAGGTTCTTCTCCTCGCCCAGGTACTCGGGGAGATTCTTGCCGCGGTACTTGCGCGCGAGCCAGGCCTCGATGAGCTGCGTCTCGTCCGTTCCTGCGAAGGCTCGCTCGACCGCCGTTCGCGCAACGCCGGACGCCACGCGCCGCCGCTGGAGATCGCGCAGCACCCGTGACTGTCCGAAGCCGCGGCTTTCGAGGCGCGCAGCCGCAAAGTTCTCCGCCATCCGGCTGTCGTTCAGAAACCCGTAGTCCCGCAACCTGGATATCACGGGTTCCACGTCCTCTTTATTGCCGGCGCGGCGTCGCAAACGCTCACGCAACTCCGCAGCCGATAATGCTCGACCGCCGAGAGCTTTGAGCGCATAATCCCAGAGCCCATCGGCGTCTAACACCCTGGGCGGCGGCATGGGCGCATTGTATCGTGTGCTGTTCAGGCAACGGACAGACCTGTGGCGCTTCTCACGGATGCTGTCTGTCGAGCTTTCCTGTATTCTGAGAGTCGGAGGTAAGCAAGGTTTACGCAAGGAGATACCACAATGGACGAGTCCAAAGGTATGGCATACTTCTTCCTCGGTGTCGTTGCGGGCGTAGCTGTCGGTATGCTGTTCGCGCCCCAGTCGGGAGCGGAAACGAGAGGCCTGCTGCGCAGTAAAGCCGGCGAAGGCGGTGATTACCTGCGTCGGCGCTCCGAGGAACTGCGGGACCAGGCGAGCGAAGTGGTGCAGCGAGGCCGCGAGGTGCTGGGGCGCCAGCGCGAACAACTTTCCGCGGCTATTGACGCCGGCCGGCAGGCGTATCGGGAAACCGTGTCCGGAGCCGCCGAACGGGAGCCGGGCGCTCCTTCACCGGCCCTGTAGATCGGTGTCAGTGCGGGCTGTCCGCGTCGGACCCCGGGGACTGCCTGGCCGTCTTCGGGGCCGCTGTGAGCGGCTGAGCGATCAGAAACGCTTCGGAGGAAGGAATGAATCAGGATCTCCTGCTGTGGGTGATGACCGTATTCGTCATCATCTCAGCCGTTGCCCTCTGCGTCCAGCTGGGGCTGCTGTTCGGTATCTATCGTACGGCGAAGTCGCTGCAGGAACAGACCGCGACGGTGATGCCGCAGGCCAGGAAGATCCTGGCCATTGCCGAAGCCACGCTTGATGAAAGCCGCAAGCATATCGTTGACATCTCCGCGCGCGCGAGCGAGATATCCGCCAGGGCGAGCGAACTCATGGATTCGGCGAAAGGCCAGCTCGCGAAGATCGACGCACTCGTGACCGATGCGACGGCGCGCGCGCGCACCCAGCTCGACCGCGCCGAGCTTGTGGTCGAGGACACCGTCACCCGCGTCCACGAAGCGGTTGCCGCGGTACATCACGGGGTGCTCGCTCCGTTGCGCCAGATCAACGGTCTCGCCGCGGGGCTGCGAACCGCGGTGACCGTGTTTCTGACGGGTGGACGGCCGAATGTCGCCGAAGCTACCCACCAGGACGAGATGTTCATCTAAAGCGACGGGCGGCTCTGAAAGTGCCGTGTTGACGGTACTCTCGACAGAGGACTATTCCTCTTGCGTGGGTATTCTACGCTCAAGACCTGCCGTGGCGTGCCGATAAGCACGTCGTGGAGCGGACCGAACGCACGCCGAGTGGGAACAGCGCGCACCCGGACGCTTTGTTCCGGAGAGCGGTGGCGTGTTTTCAGGGCTCGGATCACCAGGAGCGTCGCGGAGACATCCTGCGCGCCCTTATTTTGTCCGATCGGTTCGTGGAATTCCTCCGTTCGCGCACCGAGTTCACTGCGGACCAGATCGCGGACCTGCTCCGGGAGGCAATGCCGCTGCTGCCCAGTGTGGATATGAAGGTCGCGCGATATCTGTGCGATGAGTGCCTCGCCATGGACAGCGAGACGCTTCTGAGATTCCTCGACGCCCTCGCGCGCGTGTCGCACCCCAGCCGGATCTCCGGCACACTCGTGCCGCTGCTTACGCACAGCGACCTGCGTGTACGTTCGAAAGCCGCACGCCTGATGAACCCCGGTGACGACGACAAGGCGTGGCACGACGCCGAAGGCGATCCACGCGTACTTGCCAACCTGATTGAGGCGCTCTGGCACATCGAGACGCCGCATCGCCGGATGCGCTTCTGGAAAGCGGTTGATTCACCTTCGCCGCGCGTTGCGGGAAATGCTCTGGTCGGCTTGTATCTGATCGGAGACGACCAGGCAAAGTCACTTATCCTGCGCATGTCCGAGCATCCCGCCATCGACTTTCGCCGTACCGCCGTCTGGGCGATGGGAGAGACGGGCGACGCCGATTTCCTGACTTGTCTGATGAAACTGTTGAACCAGGAAACCGGCAGCGTCCGCGTCAACGTCCTGCGCTCCCTGACGCGTATCCGGAAGCGGCTCGCGCTTAACCCCGAAGCCGCTGCGCGGGTGCCGGCCGGTTATGCTGACAACTCACGCTGCCGTGCGTGAGATTAAACTGATAGCGTGTTGTTTACGCGATCAGCGGCCGTTCTTGCGCTGCTCGCGTCCGCGGCGCAGTCGCCGAGCGAACGCGCCGCTGACGTCGTGGTTCCCAGCCCTCCTGCGGGTGCGACGGCCGCCGAGCTTGCGCGCTCCATCCGTGGCACCGGCCTCGATCCGCAGGCCTGCTATCGGGTGCGCGACCTTGCCTTCTCTCGCGAAGATATCCGGTTCTATCTGACCGATGGTTACCTGATTTTAGGAAAGCCGATCGCCGGTCGCATCTTCTCGGCCGTGTTTGTCGCCGCGCCCGAAACCGGAGATGCCGAAGTCATCGTTTCACCGCCGAATCGCAGTGAACGCGCGTCCCTTGCCAGATATATCGATTCGCCCACGCTGAACGAGCATCTCGTTGCCGCGGTCTTCCTGTTCTCGGATAACTCTGCGGTGGACTGGCTGGAGCAGCTGCGGACGGTTTCTGCGCCGC
>DASSSG010000693.1:0-2941 GCA_035708545.1 Bryobacteraceae bacterium
ATAGTGAATGGCCCTGGTCGGGGGAGCAATCCCCAGCGCGCGGTCGAAATGGGGGAGGCTGTCCGCGAGCCGGTTTCTCTTGGCGAGCAGCCGGCCGAAGTTGTAATCGAGGTAGGCGTCCGCGTATCGCCCCCTATTGACCGAGGCGCCTTTACGAAACGCCGCCTCGGCCTCGTCGACCTGTCCGAGAGCTTCCAAGTGGAGAGCGAGGTAGTCCCAGGCTCGCGCATCGTTCGGACGCAACTCGACCACTCTCCGGAAAGCCGCTACCGCCTCGGCGTGCGCCTTGCGGCTGTCCTGGAAAACGCCAAGCTGGAAATGCGTATCCGGATCGTTCGGACGCAGCCGGCAGGCCTCCGCGAGTTGCTGCTGGGTAGTGGAGACGGCTGGTTGCACCGGCCGATTCGCGCCCGCCCCCGCGGGCGGGTTGGCCTGCAGCAGCGCGAGCGCCAGCGCTGCCGCTGCCATCATGGCTCCACCACGTTCAGGATCCGATCCGCCCTGGCGTTGGTTAGGTGCTGCACCTTGCCACTGGGCCAGGCGATCTCGATGTCACGCGCAGAGGCGTCATTGCCCAATCCGAAATGTACGCGCGGGTCGGACGAGCTGACGTACCCGACCGAGGTCGTCGCATGATTGTATTGCACGCGTCCGGATGCGCTCGTCAGCTTGATCCGGGCTCCCATCCCATCCCGATTGCTCGTCGTGCCCTTCAAACGAAGCAGGAACCAATGCCGATCGCGTGGGCAGGCATTCATGAGCACCACGGCGCGGTCGCCGATCGCGGAGGCGACGACGTCCATGCGTCCGTCGTTATTGAAGTCGCCGAAAGCGGCCCCGCGGTGGGCGCGCGGAACCTGCGTTGGTTTACCTGTCGATTTGCTCGCATCGACGAATCTGCCCGCGCCCACATTTTCGAAAATGGCGTTCGGCTGTTTGTACTCGTGATTGCTGTATAAGCGTACGTTTTCGCTTACGTGAGAGTTGGTCGTAAACAGGTCCTTGTCGCCATCGTTATCGAAGTCGTAGGCGCCCACGCTCCAGCCGGCCAGCAGAGCCGATGCCAGACCCACCCCGGACTCGTAGGTTGCATCCTCGAACACGCCACGCCCCCGGTTCATTCGGATCGAGAACGTCTCTTCCGCCAGCGCGGTGAAGACGAGGTCGGGGCGCCCGTCGTCATCGAGGTCCCGAAAATCCACCCCCATCGTCGATGCGGGCACACCATCCTCCGTATACGCGACACCGGCTTCGACTCCGATCTCCTCGAACCGCCGTCCTTTCAAGTTGTGGAAGAGGAAGTTACGCTCATTGTCATTCGCCACGAACATGTCAGGCCAGCCATCGGAGTCGTAGTCGGCGACGGCGACACCCATACCCTTGCCGATGTGAGCTAGTATGCCGGTGCTCGACGAGACGTCCGTGAAGGTGCCATCTCCGTTGTTGCGATACAACGCGTTCGGCAGTCCGCCGTACAGTGCCGGAGAGCACGATAACCGGCGTCCCGGCTGGCCGCACAGAGGCGCTTTTTCGGGGGACCAATCGAGATAATTCGATACGAACAGATCGAGCTTTCCGTCGTTATCGAAATCCAGCCAGGCGGCTCCCACGGACCACGGCTTTTTGCCGCCCGAAACGGCTTGAAGATGGGCCTGTGCGGTCACGTCCCGGAAGGAGCCATTGCCGAGGTTGTGGTATAGCGTGTCGTGGTTGAGCCCGGCCACGAACAGGTCTGGGTACCCGTCGTTGTCGTAGTCTCCAACTGCAACGCCCATGCTATAGCCCTCGCCCGCGACACCCGCCCGCTCGGTGACGTCGGTGAAGGTGCCGTCGCCGTTGTTGCGATACAGCCGGTTCCAGAAACGGCGGTCCGTCTTCACGAGAGATGGAATTGCTGCGCCGTTCGTGAAATACACATCGAGCCAGCCGTCTCCGTCGTAATCGAGAACCGCGACACCGCCGAGAACGCTATCGATGATTGGTTTGTCCGCCGTCGTCGCGTTGTCCAGCTTGAAGTCGATACCGGCCGCCGCGGGCTGCTCGAATCTTATATTGCCGGCGCGCTGCGCCGTATCTTCGGCCGGTACAGCGCGAACGGCGGCAACCACGGCTGCCAGACATGCCACGGCCGCGAGCAGCCGCGCGACGTGTCTGAACGTGCAAGTACGGCGAGTAAGCGGCAGAGTCGCCATAGGTGCGCTTTAGAGTATCGTAACCCTTCGTGACGCCGGCGGATCGCTCGGCCCTGCACGATGTCCGAGCACTTCCCAAAGCGCTCAGCGCGGTTCTTTCAGCCTAATAACGCGATCGGCCGCTACGTTTCGCAGCGTCTGACGCGCGCCGGAAGGCCACTCCACCTCGATGAGTTCAACAGCCGCGGCCGGGCCCAGTCCGAAATGAACCGGGCCTGCGCTCGAGGAGGCGTACCCAACACTCGTCGTCGCATGGTTGTATTGCACTCCATGTTGGGAAACTATCTTGATGCGCGCTCCGATTCCCTGCCGGTTGCTCTTGGTTCCCTCCAGGGCGCACTCGATCCAGTGCGCGGTCCCGGGACTGTCATTTAGCCAAAGCTCCGCTCTCGCCGATAGCGCCGAGACGACCACGTCGAGTTTTCCGTCGTGGTTGAAATCGCCCACGGCCGAGCCGCGGTGCCGCCTCGCTCCGGTCAAGCCCGCCTCCTCGGTCAGTGGCGAGAAGCGCGTTCCTCGAAGATTACGGAAAACTGTGTTGGGCTGATCGACCGCGATCTGGCGCGCCATGTTGGTCGCCTGCACGTGGCCTCGGGAAACGAAGATATCTTTCCAGCCGTCATTGTCGAAGTCTGCGATCGTCGGGCTATATCCGGCCATTGTGCTGCTGGCGCGCAGCATTCCACTCGGCGCCGTGATCTCCATGAACTGGCCTTTGCCGTTGTTGCGAAACAGCGGGAAAGTCTCGC
>DASSSG010000694.1:0-5149 GCA_035708545.1 Bryobacteraceae bacterium
AAAAGGCCAGCGAGGATCCCTGTGTTATTTGCGAAGCGGGACCGGCTGCCACTTCCCGTATCGGATCGAAATCGACCTTGAACAGATTGCCCTTTTCGAGCCGGTTCACATACGCCATGCGGCGCCCGTCGCGCGAGAAGCTGACATATGCGGCATCGGCAGACGGCGTGGTTACCGCCTCCACTCGCCCGGTGACGCGCCCCGACTGTTGTTCAATCGCCACTCGCCACAGGTTCATGCTGCCTGCGCGGTCGCTCGAGAAGTACACGTACTTGCCATCAGGCGACCATACCGGGTTCCAGTCCACCGCAGGGTCGTGAGTAACTCGCACCGGCTCGCCGCCACTTGCTGCAACGGTCCAGATATCGTAATTTCCGTCACGAAAGCCCCAGAACGCGATGCGCTGGCCGTTCGGAGACCAGCTTGGCTGCATGGCATCCTGAATCTTGTCGCTGATGACATGCGGGCCCCCGCCGCTGGACGACTCGGTGCTGACCACTGCCAGCTGGTAATCCGTCCCCGTCCGCCGCGCGGCCCACCAGAACCAGCCGGTCGAGTACACGACCTGTGTACCGTCAGGAGACCATGCCGGGTTGTACCCCGAATCCGTGAGTCGCTTGACCGACTCGCCGGTGGCGCCCATGACGAAAATCCCTCCGCCCTCCCGCTCCGATCGAAACACGATGCGCTCGCCATCGGGAGAGAAGGCCGGTTCCGTATCATCCTCCGGATAATCCTTTGTGAGGTTGATCGGGTTGTGGCCGCCGACCCGGTGTGAATAGATATCCCAGTTGCCCGAGGCGCGGCTTTGGTACACGAACGATTTCCCGTCCGGAGAAATACTCGCGTACAGCTCTTCACCGCTCACATTTGTGAGCTGCGTGAACGTGGCGTTCTTCAGCGCCGCTTCGCCGCCTCTCGATGCCCAGAAATACCAGCCGAGCGCCGCTGCGGCTGTCAGCCCGATGATCGTTAGCGCCGCAGCTAACCGTCGTGATCGCGTTTCGGCCGCCCGCGCCACGCGCTCCGAGGTTTGGCTGCGGCGGATGCGCATCAGGTCCGCGCGCAACTCGGCAGCCGTCTGCGCGCGCACCTCCCGTTCCTTCTCCAGAGCTTTCGTAATGATCTGCTCCAGGCCCTCTGGTACACCCGGATTCAGCCTGGATGGTGGAACCGGCTGTTTCGTGAGAATCCCTTCGAGAACTGACGCGCTGGTCGGTCCTGGAAACGCCGGCCTCCCGGTCGTCATCTCGTAGAGCACAGCCCCGAACGAGAACAGGTCTGTGCGCGCATCCACACGCTCGCCCCGTGCCTGTTCCGGAGACATATACGCCAGTGTCCCAACGACAACACCAGTGGAAGTAAGCCCCTCTTCCGGACACGCAATCGTCGAGGCCTCCGACAGAACCGTCTTTCGGACGGTCTCGCCCGCAGTAAGCTTCGCGAGCCCGAAATCGAGAATCTTGGCCTGGCCCTCCTCGGTAACAAAGATGTTTGCCGGTTTGATGTCGCGGTGAATGATATTCTTCCTGTGTGCAGCATCCAGCGCATCGGCAAGCTGGATGCCGAGCTCGATGATTTCGTCGCTCTTCAGTGGCTTGCCGCTGATACGCTGCCGCAGCGTCTGTCCCGCGAGCAACTCCATCACGAGGAACGCGCGTCCTTCATCTGTTCCGAACTCATAGATTGTGCAGATGTTCGGGTGATTCAGGGCCGAGGCGGCACGCGCCTCCCGCTGAAACCTTTCCCCGGCCACACGGTCGCGGGCGAACTCCTCAGGCAGGAACTTGATCGCGACGAGTCGCCCGAGTTGCAGGTCTTCCGCTTTGAAGACCACACCCATGCCTCCGGTGCCGAGTTGTTCGAGCACGCGATAATGCGAGATCGTCTGGCTTCCAATCCGAGACAGCCACGCACCAGAGCTCATAAAACAGGCACTCAGCAGTTTATTCGCAACATGCAGACCCACGCAAGCCCTGAGCGCACGGAAACGGAATGACGGGAAGGTTCATCCCCGCTGGCCGCGCACGGGGCGGGGTATAGAATGCCCCGCCTTCACCCTGAGCTGCCGCCGAACAGGTTCGAGTTTCAGCGTGACCGAATGAGGTTGTCGCGGCAGGCCTCTCGCGACGGTCCGCGCAACCCGCACGACATTCTGCACGTGCTCGGCGAGGCGGAACGGCAGAAGTACTTCGTGAACCCGATTCAGGAGGTCTACCGTCTGCAGGGCGTCAACATCAACAACAAGCACCTCGAGGTGATTTCGCGCCAGATGATGCGCTGGCTGAAGATGGAGGACATCGGCGACACCGAGTTCCTGCCCGAAGAGGTCATGGACAAGTTCAAGTTCCGCGAAGAGAACCAGCGTGTGATGGACGAGGGTGGCCGTCCGGCGCAGGGCAAGCCGGTGCTGCTCGGCATCACCAAGGCGTCGACCGACTCGTTCATCTCGGCTGCGTCGTTCCAGGAGACCACGCGAGTGCTCACCGAAGCCCCGATGAACAGCAAGGTGGACTACCTGCGGGGTCTGAAGGAGAACGTGATCATGGGCCGGCTGATTCCCGCCGGAACGGGCATGGAGTATTACCGCCATGTGAAGATCGCGGGCGAGGACGTCGAAGAAGAGCCGATCATGGAGCGGGAGGGAATTCCGCTCGAGGGCATTCCGGGCTACGAGGACGAGGCTCGCGTGCAGTACGCGGGTGGGTTGAGCGAGGGGACTCCGGACGAGTTCGCTGAGCAGGCCCGGGTTACATTGAGCGATTCGGCCCCGGCGCGCTTCGCGTGTACCGCGACTCAATCATTTGCCAACTCGAACTCGTGGTCCGATCACGCGCAATCGGTTCAGATACTGACGCGACTGGTACAAAACCTGTGAATCGAATCGCACAAAGCATTCGTACTTTCCTGATCTGCGTGTGAGTATGCCGGCGCACCAAAGGTTTCGTTTATCGAAGTCGCCGGAGGGACCGGGTGCCGCTGCCGGCCAGCAGTGCATTTGAAGGAAAACACTCGCCTGCGAATCAGTGAAGGAGCCGTGCAGAATCTGCATATCGGGACGGAGTCCGAGAGCCGTTCAGCCAAACTTGATTTGAGTATCGAAACCGTGAACACGGTACCGAGCGCCCCGTGAGGTGCATCTGATGTGCATTGCGCAGTGGGAACCTCTGTCGGAGAGCGGCCACATCTCTGCCTTCGACTGTGAGTGTCTCTACGCAGAAGCGCACCGTGTCATCCAGGAGCGTTTCGGCGACGTGAGCGACCCATATGTGCAGGATGGACAGCGGTTGCGCAACGTGCTCGGCCTCCGAACTGATGAGCACGCCGTATTTGACTTCTGCTGGAACGAGGAGATCGCTGACCAGATCAGGCGCGAACGGCAGCGCGGCGTATGAATGGCTGTACATGTTGTAACCCAATGCACCGGAAATCGTGCACCCATAATCCGCACGGCCGAAGCCGGACGACGCAAGCTCGCTGCGCAGCTCATCGAGGGCGTGAGAAACGAAGCCAGCGCGAGCTCGGACACCGCTCGTCACCGTGACACGTGCTTGCGTTGCGCCTCTTCATGCGGCATACTGCACGGCCAATATGGCCGACGCGCGGACAGACCGTGAAATTGCGATCGATCTCCTGTTGAAGGAGCATGACCTGCTCGGCGGCGACCTCGCGTCACGGGTGGAGCGGCAGTCTCAGGCCTTCAATCTTGTTGTTGTTGTCGTAGGCGCCACGATCACTGGCATCGGCGCGCTGCTCGGCACTAACGCGAAATGGCACGCCGAGACGGCGACCGCGTTCCTGCTTGCCTTCGAAATCTGCGTCGTCCTTGCGGGCAGCATGTGCATGACGGCCCCGCTGGCGCTGCTGTTTTTCGACGACGAGCTCATGATCTTCGCAGCCGTTGCCTATATAAAGCACGAGTGGAAGCCGGCACTGCGCGATGCTGCCACGTCGGCCGAGCAGGTAATCGCGCCCCGGAAACTCTTCGATGGCGACTTCTCCTGGAAGCACGCGAAGGTGAACGACATCGGCAGGTATGACCATAGCGTGGTCGCACGCTCCAGGTGGTGGCTGTTCAATCTGCCGCTCATCGCCGCCACCATGACGCTGGCGGGCACCGCGGCGGCCGGCCGCAAGCTGTTCTGGCCACTCGTCGAACAAGGGACCGGGCACTGGCTGTACACAGCGCACATGGCGCTGGCCGTCGCCGCGCTGACGCTCTACGTGATCGGCTGCATCGCGTACTGGCGCGTGGCGCGCGCATGGAGAGCCGCGCGGCTGGTGCGCCGGCATTGCTGCTGACGCGCGCGAAATCCGCACGTCTCATGTTTTCTAATACAGTTGGGCTGGGTTCGTCTTTCGGTTCCGTTCAGCCCCGGTTCACCGTACGTTCAAACGCTGTCAAAGAGGGAGTGGAGCAGGTCCAGTAGTTGGGAAGTGATTGATTTGATGGAGCCACCCGCCGGGCTTGAACCGGCGACCTGCTGATTACGAATCAGCCGCTCTACCAACTGAGCTAGGGTGGCTCTCCATCTCTAAAATAACATGTTGCTCCACGACCGCCCCTCAACTGGCGGCTGCTTTGCGCAACGCTGCGATCCGCGGCCCACGGCTCTTCGGGCTGTCCAGACTGAAGCTCCGCGCGTCCCCGAGTTGCTCCCGAACGTAAGTTTCCGTTTCCTTCACCGCCCGCTCCAGACCGGCATTCTTCTTCACGAACGAAGTCCACGCGATCTCCTGTGTGGCCGTGTCGTATTCCCACAGCCCGACAAGCCGGCCTCTGTCGAAAATCGCGTGGCTCGGGAGAGCGGTTAAGCCGCCCAGCGACTGGACACGGTCGACATCGGTCTCCGCCAGCAGCCCCTTCACATCACGGCGAAGCAGCGTCATCCCGTCGATGCTGCTGACCAGCACGTACTCCGATTCGCGCGGGACTGCGAATCCGCGGAACGCATCGAGCTGCTCACGATGCATGAGACGCGGGTCACCCGGGGCGAGCGGAACCAGCCCGAGCGGTTCGATCGCCGCTTTCGCGGCTTTCGCGCCCAGACCGGAGAACCACTGGAACTCACCGAGCGTCGCGGGCGCAATCCAGTCGAAGTAGCGCCTGGCGAGTTCGACATATGCCTCGTCGGGGCCGGTGTTCGCC
>DASSSG010000695.1:0-3325 GCA_035708545.1 Bryobacteraceae bacterium
TGGCCGATAGCTGGATCATCGTTTCCGCGCATTACGATCACCTGCCGCCCCGCGACAGCGGCGACGATCGCGTATACAACGGAGCAAACGATGACGCCAGCGGCGTTGCAGCGATGCTCGAGGTGGCGGCTGTCGTGCGCGACGCTCGCCCGAAGCGCAGCGTCCTGTTTATCGCATTCACCGCCGAAGAAGCCGGGCTCCACGGCTCACGTTGGTATGCGGATCATCCGCTGGTTCCGCTCGCGCGCACCATCGCCCACATCAATCTCGAATGTCTCGGCGTCCCTACGGAAGGCCGAACGATGAAGATCACGGGTCTTACGCTGACCGATCTCGCCGGCACGATTGCACGCGAGGCGAAGCAAGCCGGCACAGGGGTGATCGAGGACGCCCGGAGCGAGACGTTCTTTCGGCTGAGCGACAACGCGTCGCTCGCGGACAAGGGCGTGCCTGCGGTGACCGTCGCCGGAGCGTTCGAATATCCGAACCTTCATCAGACATCTGACGAGTGGCCGACTTTGGATTACAATCTGTTTGCTTCATTCGCGAATGTAATCAGCCGGGCGACGCTTGCGATCGCGGCTTCTCCGACTGTGCCGCAGTGGCGAGAAGACAACAGAGCGACGTCGCGATACGTGAAGGCCTGGCGCGAACTGCACAGTTCGGGAGGCCACGAGTGAGAACGCGGTGGTCAGGGTTGAGAGCTATGCGAGATCGCCCGCTCGCGCGCCGCCAGGTAGGCTTTCACCGCCTCGCGCAGCGGCGGCATGGGCGTCACACCGACACTCTCCATCTTGCCGTTCGAGAGCGCTGAGTACTTCGGCCGGCGCGCCGGGGTGCGGTATTCGCGCTCGCTGGTGGCGCGCAGTTCCGGTTGGAGCCCAGCTACTTCAAAAATCAGCCGGGCGTAATCGAACCAGGAAATCGGGGTTCCGCCGCCGACGTGGAAAAGTCCTCGGTGGCCTCCGGCGAGCAAATCCGCGGTGCGTTCCGCCAGCGCCGGAGCGTAGGCCGGCGAGGCGACGTGGTCCTCGACGACGCGGATAGGCTGCTTTCCGCTCGCCAGCCGCAGCATCAGCTCCAAGAAATTGCCGCGCGCGGTCTGCGTCCCGGCGGGTCCGAACACGCCAGAGGTCCGAATGATCAGCGGCCTTTCGAGGTACGCCTGTGCGTAGAGTTCGCCGGCGAGTTTGGACACGGCATACGCGCCGAGAGGGTGCGGCTGATCTTCTTCGGTATACGCGCGCCCGGCTGTGCCGTCGAAAACATAGTCAGTCGAGAAGTGCACCAGCGAGGCGTCAGCCTGCCGCGCGGCGATTGCGAGATTGCGGACAGCCAGCCCATTGACCATGTACGCGGCCTGCGGCTCGCGTTCGGCTACATCGACCATGTTGTACGCCGCTGCGTTGAGGATGACGCGTGGATCACGATCGGCTACGATCCTCTCCACTCGAGCGGCATCGCAGATGTCCACGTCCGCGCGTTCGAAGCCGGTAACGTCGTACCCGCGCTCCCGAAACACGCGGCCGAGCTCAACGCCCAGCTGCCCTTTTGCCCCGAATATCAGTGCCCGATCGGCCATGCGAAAACCCAGTGAAGCATGCGTTCGTATCTGCTGTCCAGTATCGAGCCGCTGTGATACAGTCCTGCTCATGCGTGTTGTCGTGCTTCTTGCTTTTTCGGCCGGCTGTGTCGCCGCTCAGGTACTAACGTTCACGCGCGACCAGATGATTCGCTACACCTCGAAGAACCCGTTCGAGCGCTTCGAGGATGGCAGGCCGAAGGTCCCGGACGCCCTGCTCGAGCAGATGAAGGACTTGTCCGCGGAGGACGTGTGGACGGTTCTGGGGAGCCGTGGGTTCAACAACCAGTACGAAGGCAACTGGCGCATACTGCAGCCCGGCAAGAAGCTCGTCGGCCGCGTCGTAACCGCGCAGTTTATGCCGGTACGGCCTGACGTGAACGACGTGATTACGGCTGACGGCAAGAGCAAGGGCCTCTACGGGGGTCAGAACCAGTGGGTCATTGACACGCTGCAGCCGGGCGACGTCGTCGTCGTCGACCTGTTCGGCAAGGTGCAGGGCGGCACGTTCGTCGGAGACAACCTCGCCTTTTACATCTTTCAGAAGACGAAGACCGGGTTCATCGTGAATGGGGCCGTGCGGGATCTCGAGGGGATCGTCCCGATGGGAGTGCCGGGCTATGTGCGGGGCGTGCACCCGACGCCGATTTCGAATGTGATGCTGACCGGAGTGAACATTCCCATTCGCATAGGCGACGTCACGGTGATGCCGGGCGATGTCGTGCTCGGCGACCGCGAGGGCGTGTACTTCATCCCGCCGCACCTCGTCGAGGAGGTCGTCACCCGCGCGCGCACGACGAAGATCCACGATGAGTGGACGAAAGAGAAGTTCCGGACGGGCAAGTATAAGTCTTCCGATATCTACGGCAGCCCGCACGATCCCGCGCTGAAGCAGGAGTACAAGGAGTACCTGGAGAAGCAGCTCGGCGCAGCGAAGAAGTAGCGGGCGTCAGCGCCTGCGCAGACGGTTCTCGTACCAGATCACGTTCCGGCTCTCCTGGCCGGCGACGAGGACGTCGAGATCGCCGTCACGATCCATGTCCACGAGCTTCACATCATACGCAGCCTGGTTGTCGCTGATGCGATGCGTGGTGAAGCGGCCGCGGCCATCGTTTTCGAACCACGCGAGCACGGGGTGCTCGGGCACCGTGCCATAGACCGCGGAGCAGGCGGCCGCATCCACATCTCCGTCACGGTCGAGATCGGCTGTGGCGAGTGAGTGCGGATACTGGTGCGCGCCGTCGATGTCGTGCACGGTCCAGCTCGGGGCCTCGAACCAGAGGACACCTTTGCCGTGGCCTCGTGTCGCGACGAAGTCCGGCTTGCCGTCGCCGTTCACATCGGCGACCGCGATGTTGCTGGCGCCTTCGTGCCCGGTCGCGATTATGTGTTTCGTCCAGCGGGCGCGAGGGTCGCGTGGCGCCTCCCACCACGCAAACCAGTTGCCTTCGGGGCCGATTTTCGCGGCGCTCGCAATGTCTGACCGGTCGTCCCCGTTCACGTCTCCGAAGCCGAGATAGTGGCTGAGACCGGGGGCGTCGCCGAGCGCGAAGATGCGGCGCGTCCAGTCCGGAGCTTCGAACCACGCCAGCGATTTCGGCCAGGCGCCCTTGTCCTCAGCGCTGTTGGCGATGAGATCGGGCTTGCCGTCGCGGTTCACGTCGGCAACGAGGAGCGCGTGGACGCCGTTTACGCCCGCGAGCGCGTGATCGTCGATGACACGCCTCGTCCATGTATCCTCGA
>DASSSG010000696.1:0-2733 GCA_035708545.1 Bryobacteraceae bacterium
CGTGCGCCGCCCCGCCTGTGGCGGCTCGGCGCGAGCGCGCGCGGCTGGGAGCGCCTCTTTGTCGAACTGCTCGGCTTCGCGCTCCTCCTGCAGTTGCTCGTCGTCCTGCAGCCCGAAGTCGGCGCGGACGGGCTTGGCATCCATCTGAATGTCGCCGACAGCGTTGCGCGGCATGGCCTCTGGGATTTCAACTTCAAACACGTCGTCTGGGCCGTGATGCCGATGGGAGGCGACTGGGTATGGACCGCCGCCTGCATGCTCGGCGGCGAGATGGCGGCCCGCCTGATGAACTTCGCGTGCCTCGCTGCGCTCGCCGGTCTCGTGACCTCGGCCGCGCGCACCGCGCTCGCGGGCGCGCTCTTCATTTCCAGCCCCCTTGTGCAACTGGTCACGGGCTCGCTGTTCATCGAGAACGTCTGGACGCTGTTTGTCGTCGCTGGTATCGTCGGCATCGCACAGGGGCGTCTGTACACCGCTGCGGTACTGCTCGGCGCCGCCGCCTCGTGCAAGTTTGGCGCGCTCGCCTTCGTGGTCCCGGCACTCGTCGTGCTCGCCATCCGCACGCCGAAACGAGCGCTCGCTACGGCGGGGATTGCCATTCTGTTTGCGATGCCACCATACGCGAACGCGTATCTCAAAACTGGCAACCCATTCTTTCCGTTCTTCAACGCGACGTTCAAAACCCCGTACTACGACCAGACATCGAACTTTCGCGACTCCGTATACTCCGAACCGCTTCGCTTCGACACGGTCTATGACGTAACGTTTCACACGGCCAGGTACGTTGCGGGCCAGGACGGCGGGTTCGCATTCCAGCTGTTGCTGCTGCTTCCGTTCGCCCTGGTACAGCTGTCGCGCGGCTCGCCGCCGCTTCACTGGACGAGCGTTGCCGTATCGGCCGTGGGTTTCGTGCTGGCCTTCCTCGCCACGCCCTACCTGCGCTACATATACCCGGTGCTGCCGCTGCTGTCGATCGTGATCGCTCCAGCAGTCTGCGCCTCCCGCGCCGCGCGCGTTCTCGCGTCGGCAGTGATCCCGCTGAATGTCTGGTTTCTGCCGGCGTCGGGCTGGTACCACCGCAACCTGCATGTAAGCAGCGTGTTTGAGCCGGAAGCTGTCCATGCGTACGTCCGCGAGTCCGCCGCCCCCCGGCTGCTCGTCGCATATCTCAACAAGCACGCTCGCGGCCAACCCGTACTGTTCATCACCAACAACCAGTCAGCGATGCTCGCCGGCACTGCGTATTCCGACGAGTGGTATCACTGGCTATTCGCGCAGCTCATCGCGAATGCGGCCTCGCCGGTCGAGTGCCTGCGCATCACCTCCGAGCGCAGCATACGCTGGTTCATCGCGCCAACGCACGACAGCGGCATGGTGCCGCACTATGCGGTGCTGCACACGTTTCTCGAGCGCTATACCCGCCGCGAGCGAGTGGAAGGCCATTTCCACCTGACGCGGCTCATACCGGACTACGAGGG
The DNA here is from genome assembly GCA_035708545.1 of Bryobacteraceae bacterium. Lineage (GTDB taxonomy): Bacteria > Acidobacteriota > Terriglobia > Bryobacterales > Bryobacteraceae > DASSSG01. The sequence continues at coordinate 1,479 of DASSSG010000696.1, forward strand.
AGCTGCGGGTCTGCAGCGAGCGGAACTCGCGGCTGCCGGTATGCTGGTCGCGCCACCGGGCACCTATGACGACTTCCACGAAGCCGTGTACCTGCGGGGCAAGTGGACGCGCGACCAGCAGTTCCGGCAGGCGGCAGACAGGAGCCTGACGTACTCTTCCGAACGCGGCGACTTCGCCAGGGTCTTGTTCCGCGGCACGGGCGTGCGCTACGTCTTCACGATGGCGCTGAACCGCGGTATCGCGCTGATCGACATAGATGGTGTCGAGAAGGACAGGATCGATCTTTACTCGAAAGCCACGCGATGGCAGCAGTCGCGCACCTACTCGGGCCTCGCGCCGGGGCAACATACGCTGACCGTTCAGGTGCTCGGCGAACGTAATCCGCGATCGGCGGGAACCTTTGTCGACATCGACGCCATCGTTATCGAGTAATCACGGTTTGCCGAGCGAGCAAAGTGGGTCGCCGAGCACGATATTCTGCCAGCTCAGGGCCGGCATGGAAAGGTAGTAGCTCTCGGCGAGGTTGCGCCCGTCGGCCCATGCCGGCAGCAGAAAGTCGGGCCTCGCTGTCAACGTGAGGTAGGGCTCGTACACATGCCCCGAGGCGCCGCTCACGCCTTCGGCGACGTAGTCCGCGCTCAGCGACTGCTGCGTACCGGCGAACCATGAGTGTGGCGAGTTCCAGTCACTGAACTTCCACTTATCCGGCGGACGCTGGAATGTCCGAGCATTTGTCGAAACGAACTCGGTCATGATCCCGCCGGGCAGCCACCTGAAGCCAGGATATCTGCGTTTGCGGCCGGGATCGTTCGACCCCCATGAGGCATAGCCGATCACGTTGTCGATCCCGTAGAGCACGGCTGGCGATGCGTCGAGCAGGACGCGCCCGCCTGGCAGCAGCCGTGCCGCCCGCTCGAGCATTGCGTTGCCGCCGGTCGCGTCCGTGCCGCTGTCGATGACGAAACGGCCGCGGTTCGTGGCAGTCCGGCAGCGGCTCACCAGCGCCTTTGCATCCGCGACCGAGTATCCCGCGAGGCGCGTGACCAGATAGATCGCAAAGCGCGGATGAGAGAACGCAACCTCCCGCTGTTCATAGAAAGGATTCGCAAGCGGCCCCTCCGCCGGTAACGGCTTCGCCGTCTTCAGACGGCGGTATAGCAGCGTGAGCTCCGAATCGACCGACGCACGGTCGCCTGTCATGCCTCCGGCACCATCGATGCGCAGCGGCATGCCGAGCGTCGTCACGATGTACAG
>DASSSG010000697.1:0-8378 GCA_035708545.1 Bryobacteraceae bacterium
AAGATTGCGAGCAACAACACGCTTACGCGATCGAGCGCGAGCCCGGCAATGAGGATCGGCAGCAGATACAGAAAACCCAGAGATACGTTTGCCTCGGCGACATAGTCGGCGGCTGCTATGGCGCCGATGAACGCGAGAGAAACGACCAAAGCCGCGCGTGGCCTTGCGGCGAACGTCGTGACCGCATCCGTCCACGACATGAGAAGGTAACCCTGAAGAGCTGCTCACGCCCATTTTCGCACGAGGTCCTGCCAGTTTGCACCAATAGTCAGAGAACAGCTTGACTGAAAGATTCACAGATCCAGGTACTACTTAGTTATTGGTTCTGCGACTATGCTTTTTACTACTACACTTGAGCTTTCCAGAGCCCGCGGCGATGTGGGATGGAATCCTGCGCGCCGGGCCAACGGGCGCTGACATACAACCAGCGCAGGCTCTCAGTCGCGCTCTTACCCGCAGGGTCGCGACTACACGGCGGTCGAGCGCCGCTACTGGGCGACCGTCTCCGCAGAAACAACCGCGCCGTTTTCGAGGTGGGCGATGGTCGCCGATGTGCGGTCCGGCCGCATGTAAACGTAGCGCTCGACCAGCCGGCCATCCCGTGTCGCAGAGACTCGAAGAGAGGGAGGTCCGTAGAGAACGCGCAGTCGACTCCGCGCCATCCCGCGCACGAGATCCCGGTCAGACGGAAACGGCGGCGGCAGCTTCTGCTCGGCGGCAGGGATGGGGGCGTTGGGAATATTCAGCGGCGTCTCCATGAGTCCTTCCACGGCGGCCGTCGCCGCGCGATGCGCCACCGTGCGGCGGCGGGTTCCGTTCTGTCGTGCCGCTTTTTGTTCGCTCTGCTCTGCCGATACGGCCGCGGGCTCAGAAGTGCTCGCCGCCGGACGAGGACCGCTCAGTGACGGTCTGAACCCGAAATATACGACGCCTCCAAGCAGCGCCACGAACAACATCAAACCACCTGCAATAACGGCATCTCTCATAACAGCCACTCACTCATGCGCCACGCGCCCTGGTCCCTCTGCACGGCCTCCTCGCACTTATCAGAACGTCCCCATCACGCCGATCATCGGCACGAAATCGTGCACCCAGCCCTTCATCGTAACGCCGGCCGCGGGCGCGAGAACCTTTTCCGGCCGTGGCGTTATGTAATCGCGAAACTCGCCACGTAACGAAACATGGCGGGACACCTGGAACTTCACACCGCCGCCGGGCGTCATCAGCGGCTTCGTATCGCGTGTGCGCGTGAGGCCGACGAAGCGGCTGAGCGGCTGCACCGCGCGGTCCGGGCCAGTGCCTTCGTATACCTTCACGCCGCCTCCGATCACAAGGAATGGCCGCACCCGCGAGCCGCTCCTCGCTGAATGCACGAGAAAATCGAAGTGCACCAGGTGAGCACGGCTTGCGAACCGGGTCTCCGTTCCTCCGGATCGCAGCCGGATTTCGCCGTCTTCGTAGAGGTAGCGCGCCTCGCCTGCAAGATACCCGTATTCATTCAACCCGCCTGCAAAACCCCAGACTGTGCCAGGCCGAAATCCGACCGTCGCCTGCCCGGCCGGCCCGCTGACCGTAAGGTCGCGGCGAAACCCATAGCCGCCGAGCGCGCCAAGTTCCCACTGCGCCACGACGGGCGATGCCGTCAGGATCAATGACAGTACTGCGAATCTCAGATTCATTGTTATCCCTTGTTATGGCAGTACCGCATTGCCGATATATAGCCGTGAACGCGTCACGGCTTTACCACTCGTACATTGATGGTTGTCGAATACGTTCCGGCGGTAATTGTCAGTGGCACCTCCCTGCCTTCCGGAACAGCCGGCGGAATCGCGACGTTGAGCTGATACACACCAATCGCGCCCGGCGCCAGCCCCGCAAAATCAACTCGCACCGGAACACCGCCGAGCGTTACCTTCAGCTCGTTCACCGCGCGCACGATCGTATCCCTCGGTGCGGCAAAGCCCGCTGTTACCTCCGGCGAGGTCGCGCCGATGCCGGTTCCATAAATCACCAGAACGTCGTTGACGCGCACTGGATTCGTGAACGTCACGAGTTCTTCATTCGCGGCCCTGTAAACGAGCGGCAGCCCACTTTCCTCGCCCGCCGTGCCGGTCCGGAAGATCGCCGGCGCCGAGGGCAGCACATTAAATGCAAACGCGCTGCTCGTCCCGCCCGACGTCCGCACGACCATCTGCGCCGAGCCGGCGACGCCGTTCGGCAACTGCGCGCGAATCTCGTTCGGCGCAACCGAGAACAACGGCACCGCGATATTGTTCACACTGAGGCACACATCGGCCAGCGACGTCGGCAGCGGCGCCTCGGAAGCCGCGGCGGTGTCATCGGCGAGGCTCGAGCCGCTGATCGAAACGATCGCTCCGGGCGCAACCGCGTCTGTGAAATCGGCCATATTCACAATCCCCGACACCATGGGCGTCGCCGTGCCTGCCTGGAAGTCCCACGGCAGCACCGTCAGTCCCGATACCGACCGTACGACAATATTGCGCCCGTTCGACAGTGGCGCCAGCGTGCGCGTGAACGGCAGGATGGTCTGCCCGATCTGGCCGACCGCGGGCGTCCTGAGCGTCTGCGCCACCATTGGCGCCTCGATGGTCTGCCTCGGCCCGATCATGCCGAACGTGTTCAGGTCCATTCTCTCGACGATTCCCGGGCCGGCTGCGCCCGTGCTGCTCACACGCAGTCCGAACCCTCCGGCCGAGCTCAGTCCCGAGCCATCACCGCCCTGCAACCGTGCTCGCGGCACCAGCGATCGGTTCAGCACGTAACTGCCGACCACAAACGCATCATCATCGAGGACGCTGTAGGCGCCGCCCAGTGCCGTCGCATCCTTACGGCCATTCGAGAACGCATCGAAATCGGAATCGTACAGCACCACCGTGCCGTCCGGCATCGCAAGGAACATATAGCGGCCTGAAGGCGACGCAGCCAGCACCGAATCGACGTTGATGTCATTCGCGAAGACACCCAGCACGTCCGGAGCGGTCGCCACACGCCTGGCGAAATCGATCCGCAGCAGCCGATGCGGCGGCGACGCCGCTCGTGCTGTTGCCCAGATCGCTCCGTTGACGGCTGCGATCGAGCGCGGATACAGTCCCAGCGGAAACGTGATCGGCTGCGACGGCTGCAGGGTCTCGAGATCGTACACGTTCGCATACTGCGAATTATCATTGCCGACCATCATGTACCGGTTATCGCGCGTCAAAGCCATCTGTGTCGGTGTGTTGCCGGTCCGCAGCGTCGCGATACGCTCGAAGGTCGTTCCATCGAACACCAGCAGTTCGTTGCGATCCTGGCGGATCACGTACAGGCGGTCGCGAACGGGATCGGCCAGGATATCCACCAGCTTGCCCGGAACGTTCAGGATGCGGCCTTTCTGCTCCGGCTCGCGCGTGTTGATCAGCAGCCGTACCGGCGGGTGCAGGTTCACCGCCCCCGCGGAAACGATTTCGACCGGTACCTCCGCGGTTCCCTTCTGCTGCTGAAACGCGGTGGGATCCACTTCGATTCGTACTCGCGCCGGCGTGCTGGCCGCACTCGGCGCTGTCCGGATTCCACGCGCATTCGCAGGCAGTCGCAGCGTGAAGTCCGTCCGCTGGCCGGAAGCGTCCGTGATAGTGATCTCGCGGATGATCGCGCTCCGGTCGCACGCGTTCGCGGGAAACAGCACGTCCTCGACCGAAGCCCTCAGCCGCCGCTGCTGGTCGAGCGTGCCCACCGGCAGCACCGTGACGCCGCTCTCCGACACCGCATAGAGCGTCTGCATGTCGCGGCTGAAAACCGATTTCCCGCCCAGATTCTCCGCGAGTTGCAGGCGTTCGCGCACGGTGAGGTTATCGGCGTCCATCACGTGCAGCACCGCGGTTTCGCGAACCGCGGTCCCATCCGCTTGCCCGGCCTGCGCGCCGGTGCCTGTCGGGCCCGGCGGCGGCACGTTGGCGTAGATCAGCCCGCGACTGAAGTCGTATGCGTGTCCTCCCAGCGCAAACGCGCCGTTAGCGCGCGGCAGCTGCGCTCGTAATACGAAATCCTGGTCAAGCAGACCCCATCCTGCCATCACCATCGAGCCGCTGGCGTCCGTGCTGATCACACGCGGCCCCAGCGGCGGCTCGGACTGAACGCTCACGCCGGACGCCGTCCCCGTGCGGACGTCGTACCGCAGTATCACGGCGACGTTTGACGGCGCAACGCTCTGTACCGTACACGGACCCGTCGGACTGCCAATGCCAGTCGGTGGCGGCGGAGTTTCCGGTGTAGGTGGTTTCGGCTGCGCGGTCGGAGCCACCTCCGCGAGCACGTGAATCGAATCGCCGTCACCCGATACCGTCGAGCTTGCCTTCAGCACCTGGGGCGGAAAGCTGGCAAACGGCAGCGACAGATTACCGCCGAGAATCTGCGGCGGCGCCGGCACCGGCGCCAGCGTAGCCGCCGCAGGGTCGAGCAGCATCAGCCCGCTGGTGGTCACGACAAACGCGCGCGGCGAATTCCCGAACGCCACCGTCAGCGGGTGCGTGCCCGCGGTAAGCGCCACACTTTGCCGCACGTTCCCGTCCAGATCGAGAACAGTAAGCTCCGACAACTGCGGTGTGCACGGCGGCGCAAAATTCCGATAGTGCGCCACGACCAGATACCGGCCGTCTGCCGACAACGCGAGCGAGTTCGGCTGCCCCGGCACGCGAATCGCATTTCCGAGGCGGTTATCGCTCGTAGACATCACGTCAATTCGATTGCCGGTAAAATTGGCGATGTACAGCAGCCCGCGCCGCTCATCGAGCGCCAGGTCTGACGGTTGCCCGCCGGTCACGACAACCGTCCCGAAGTTGGCCGCGGCCGCTGCGGTCGACAGCAACAGCAGTCCCGCCAGCGCTTTCACAGGGCGCCACCCTGGTTGTGAATGCCTTCTTCGCGACTCCGTGCCACGCACACCGATGTCATGCATAAAAATCCGCTGTCTCGAGTAAATGTCATTCTCAGTGCACACGCGTCCTGCTGCAATACTCCAGATGGATAGCACCCGGCTGTAACGAAAGTTATGGACCAGAGTCGGTCACATCCGATCCGGAGGTACGGCGAGCAGGAATTCCACTGCGATGGGTCTTCCGTCCTTCATCGCGGGCCGGAACTCCCACGAACGCAGCGCCAGCACCAGCCTCGCGTCGGTGTCCTCGGCTCCCGCCCGCACCACCTTCACGCGCTCGAACTTGCCGGTATCGTTCAGCAGCCCATGTACGACCATGTACTTCTCTCCCGGCCGGACCGCGACCGGAGGCCGCACCATAAAGGTGGGCCATGGCGCCGTGAGGGGCGCCGGCGTGCTGATCCGAACGATGTTGCCGGATGGTGACAGGCTCGCCACGCTGTCGCGTGGCACGCAGTACTGCAAAATCCAGTCCTTCGGCGTGCCCATCGCGAGATACACCGTATATACCGGCCGTCCGGTCAGCAGCGACGCGCTGTCGTCAAAGATCTCGAGCGGGACGGACTGCACGACAATGGCGTCGAATTTGCCCGTCGGCGGTCTCACAAGTCTCGTGAAGGTCGGATCGATCTCCGAGCGACCGCTTCCGCCGCCGATCGGCAACGCCCCCGCCACCCCCGGTCCCGCCGGTCCTGTCCCACCGAGGCCGGCCGGGCCTCCTCCGGTTCTTTCCGCCGCGCCTCCGCTTCCGACAGTTGCCCTGCCGTTTCCGGTGCCCGAACCGGCTCCGGCGCCGCTGCCGTCCCTGCCTTCGGCTCCGCCCGAACCGCCGCGCTCTCCGCTCCCACTCGCTCCGCCGCCACGCCCGTTGCCGCCACCCACACCCGATGCAGCGCCTGCGCCGCCACTTGCGCCAGGCAGGATATTGCCGTGTGGAATCTTGATGGTCTCACCGGGTGGAAGCGGGAACCTCGAGGCCGCAAGCACGCGGACCGTGTCTCCCGGAAGCGTGCTCGATGCTGCTGCCGCCAACTCCGACGGCGGCGACAGCAACTCCACCGGCGGGCCCTGTGTGATCTGTGCCACCGGCAGTTTCGCCGCGCTGTTCGCGGGCACACCCGCCGCTACCGCCAGGGTCTCCGGCGCCGCGACGATCTGCGGGCTCGCCGGTACCGGCACCGCCCGGGCGCCGGGCGCGACCAGCGGCTTGGGCGGCAGCTTCGGACCGCGTGTCCACAACATAACGTTGGGCAGTGGAACCTCGGCTGCCTGGACCTGCGGATCAATAAGCGGTTGATAAAGAATCGTATTCGCAGGAGTCCTGGGCTGGGGCGCCGTTGGACCCACCCAGGCCCGCAGCGGCGCCCGCGCGGCACGCGGCTCCTCGATCGATGGCGCCGGCGAGGCTGGTGACTTCTCGCCGCCGCTGTTGGCCGGTTTGGCGGCGGGCCTCGTCTCCCGCTCGCCTCGCGGCAGAGCCGAGACGATGTAAAGCTTCTCGCCGATCCGAATCTCGAACTCGCTGATCCGCCGCGCCTGGGGTTTTGTCAGGCCATATTCCGGTCCGATCACCGCCAGTCCCCAGATGGCCGCGGCATGAATCGCCACTGACGCAACGAAGCCCGTCCAGGGCCGTGCCCGCTGCTCGACCGGCAGCATCAGCGGCACCTTCGTGTCTCCGATCGGCATCTGATCTGCCCTCAGCCGGACCCGCACGCGCAAGTCTTACTCCGGGAGCCGCTACGCCGTCCGCTGCGAGAACGCAGAGCGCATCGTGACCGCGCCCTGCGGGACTCCTGCCAATGGCCGCGCAAGGTTGCTCATGTTCTTCAGGCCGAACAGCGCCAGCTCGAACCGGTCCTTCGCGCCCACCTTCTCGAACAGCTTCGACAAGTAGACCTTTACTGTTCCCTCCGAGATATTCAGCTCGGCGGCAATCTCCTTGTTCTTCAGGCCGCGTGCCAGCAGCATCACCAGCTGGCTCTCGCGCGGCGTCAAGCGCACCGGTCGTGAAGTCAGCATGAGCGTCGTGAGCGTCGTGTCCAGCCACAGCTCGCCCGCGCCGACTCTCTGCATGCACTTGATCATCAGCTCCGGCGCGAGCGTTTTCAGCAGAATGCCGCGGACACCCAGTTCCACGGCCTGCCACGCCACTTCCATGGGTACACCGCGCGTCCATACGATCAGTTTGGTCTCGGGCGCAACCTGGCGAATCTCGCGAACGATCGAGAGATCCACATCCGGTGAGAGGTCGAGCAGGAAGACATCCGGCCGTCGCTCCTGCACCATGGCCACCACGAGTCCAAGCTGCGACTCGGCCGCAACCAGACGCAGTCCGCCGGCAGCTTCGACCAGCGCTTTCACTGCGCCGAGCGCGAGCGGTTCATCGGAAAACAATGCAACTGTGTAGGCTGTGAGCATACCCATACTTTCGTGTTCCCGGACAAACACATTCCGCCGTCAGACAGATCTGCCCGCATCGGGGTCTTGTCGGAGAGAACCTTACTAGTCTGTAGCCTTTGTACCCGACTTTTCAAGTGCCGTTTAGGGGAAAACCCTCAGCCCAGCAGCTCTAGTACGTACTGAGCGTTGCCTCCCCCCACGAGTACCCCCACCGGGGGGATATAGTCAGGTACTAGGGAAAATACCTTATCGAAGGTAAGCATTTCTCTGCCTCCCAAATTCAGCCTTGTTGCTGAGCGGCGCAGGGCCTATTGTGAAACATCACGCGTACGCTGCGGGAACAATGCTGAAAAACCTTCGAACGGATCTGGAGCTCCCGTGCCGCCTGTCCTGGGGGACTGATCCCAAAATCCAGCTCCGGGGCACGGCAATCGAGCTGAGACCTGACTTCGTAACGGTGCGGCTGGAGGACAGTGACCCGCGCCTGGTTCCGCAGCCCGGGCGCAAGGTCGAGGTTGCGATTGACTGGCCGGCGGACGCGCGCACGCCCGAAAAGCAGTTAACGTGCCGGGCCGTCGTCGAGCGAGCGCTGGAAGGCATCGGGAGTGGGGTGCGCGTGGCGTGCGCGATTCGCCGCGGGCGCTTCACCGACGCCAAGCGGGCGGCGAAGACCCGAGCGGTTCCCGCGATCAGCGGCGGCGGATGGACGATGTGAGGATGCGGACGAAGAGACGCAGACAATCCGAGCGCGGCAACGCCATCGTGGAAACCACGCTGATGATGCCGTGGATCTTCTTCACGTTTCTGCTCGTTGTGGACTTTGGTTTCTATGCGTACGCCGCCATTGTGACGGAGAACGCGGCGCGGGTGGCTGCGCTCGCTTCGGCAAAAAGCGATGGAACGGCGGGCAGCCAGTTCTACGCATGTCAGTATGCGAAACCGGAGATGCAGTTCCTGCCCAATTCTTCGCAGTTCAGCGCCAACTGTGACGCACTGCCGCTGAGCATAACGGCGCAAAAGGTCGCCGCCGCTGATGACGCAA
>DASSSG010000698.1:0-7065 GCA_035708545.1 Bryobacteraceae bacterium
TGCCCTCGCCATCATATCCGTACTGGCGAGCGATATTCGCCCCCACGGTCGGATTCGCGAATTCCATCGAAGATGTGAGCGCGCGGTCGGGGGAGATGTAGGATACTTCCGGATCGGCAGCGAGAAAGGCGAGTTCTTTCGCCTTGATTTTGTACAATCCGGCGTTCACCAGCGCGAGCTCCTGCTCCACAGCGCCACCGCGCCGGCGGACCTTGTCGTGGTGACGCTGGGTCGGCGCAGACGTAAACTGCACGATGACCGATACGAAGTTCTCACTGGAGCCGCTGTCCAGATCGCGAGCGAGCTTCGGCTGCGCGCTTGCAGTGCCGCTCATCGCCACCGCTGCGACAGCCAGCCAGAGTATCGCGCAGCCGAATCTCAGTATGTTCTTCCTCATCCGGTGGTCCTTTCACTGACGGCGTTGTAGCCCGATTCCTAGAGTGCATCTAAGGTGATACTCAGGCTCAAGGTGAAGAATTCCCTGGTACCGAGGGGAAGTACCATGGGACGCGCTGGACTATGGGGCATTACCTTTGGGCATTTTGCCCGGTTCGCGTCGTCACCTGAGCAATCCACGAACCTGTTCGCAAGGCTGTACGAGGCGGAGCGAGGAAATCCCGGGTTGACCGGGTGCAGCGGCGCGTTGTAAGGTGGCTTTTCCTGTCAACCAAACGTCATGATTCTGCCGACTACGTACGCTACCGCCCTGCTGCTGACCATCGTGTCCATGCTCTGCTGGGGATCCTGGGCGAACACCTTCAAGATGACGAAGAAATGGCGTTTCGAGCTGTTTTATTTCGACTACGCCTTTGGCGTCCTCATCGCAGCCTTCATTGCCGCCATGACGTTCGGCTCCATGGGCGAGGAGCTCTCGTTCTCCGACAACCTGCTCATCGCGGGGAAGCGGCAGATGTTCTACGGCTTCGCGGCGGGCGTGGTGTTCAATCTCGCCAACATGCTGCTGGTCGCTGCTATCTCGATCAGCGGCATGGCGGTCGCGTTCCCGATCGGTATCGGGCTGGCACTCGTTATCGGAGTGATCTGGAGCTACTTTCTGAATCCGCAGGGCCATCCGACCCTGCTGTTTGCGGGCGCGGCGCTGGTAACGGTCGCGATCGTCGTCGACGCTCTCGCATACCGCGAGCATGGCACCGCGACGCGCTCGACGCAGAAGTTCAGCCTGCTGGGCGTGCTGCTGAGTCTCGTGAGCGGGCTTCTCATGGGTTCGTTTTACCCGCTTGTCGAGCTCTCAAAGGCGCCCGATATCGGTCTCGGCCCCTATGCCGTGGCTGTGTTCTTCGCGCTTGGTGTCGTGCTTTCCACGCCGGTTTTCAATATCTATTTCATGAACCTGCCCGTGCAGGGCGAGCCGCTGGGAATCAGCGAGTACTTCCGGGGCAGCCGGCGAAGCCACCTGCTCGGGCTGCTCGGGGGCATCGTCTGGTGCGTCGGTGCGATCACGAACTTTCTCGCGGCGAGCGCGCCGCGCACAGTGCAGGTCGGACCCGCGGTCAGCTATGCAATGGGTCAGGGCGCGACACTCATCAGTGTGCTGTGGGGACTGCTCGTGTGGAAGGAGTTTCGAGGAGCCAATCGGCGCGTGAGGGCACTGCTTACGGCAATGCTCGTGCTGTTCGTTGTGGGGCTGTCGCTGGTGGCTATCGCGCCGCTGTATGGGGAGAAGCCCCGGTTCGCATTGCGGTAGCGCGTAACCGCTCCGTCACCGTGGCGAGGGCGCTCGCACTCGGCACGCTGCCCCGAGCCATCGTTGCGCTGCCGCCGCCTTTTCCACCCAGTTCCGAGAGGAGCCGCTTCAGCGTGTTGCCGGCATGCAGGCCGGAGTCAGGTGCGGCCGCAAGCAGGATGCTCGGAGGGTTTTCGCACACCGCGATGTAAATGGCGCCGGAATTGCCGCTGAAGCCCAGCGCTTCCTGCGTCGTTTGTTCATCGATTGCCGCCACGGGCGCAACATGCAGCCGTTCGCCCCCTGCGTACAGATCGCGGCCGCGGCGGAGCGCGCACTCGCCGGCCAGTTTGCGCCGTTGCTTCTCTGATTCCATCAGCTTTGCCTGTTGCGCGGAGGCGAGGTCCGGGACATCGTCGACCGCCGACGAGAACACCCGCGCCGCGCGCGTGAGCGTGGCGTAATCGGCGCGGGCGCGGCGGATGGCGCGTCCGCCGCAGACGAACTCGACGCGCACGTTGCCCCGGATTTTCTCGATGCCGCGTACGAGCACAGGACCGATCTCGCCGGCGGACGACACGTGCGTTCCGCCGCACGCGCTGCGATCGATCCCCTCTATGCTCACGACGCGCAGCGTGCCGCCGCGCTGGCTCGCTTTACGGAGACCGGCCGCTTCCCCGGCGTGTTCGAAGGTGACTCGGACTGGCCGGTTTTCAAAGATGATCTCGTTCGCAGCCGCCTCGGCGCTGGCGATCTGCTCGACGCTCAGGTTCGGCATCGCGAGCTCTATCGTCGACACCTGCTCCCCCAGGTGAAAGCTGAGGGTGGCGGCGCCGAAGCGCTCATGGAAGACGGCGGAGAGCAGGTGCTGGCCCGTGTGCTGCTGCATGTGATCGAAGCGGCGCGGCCAGTCGATGCAGCAGTCTGCCTCGCGTGCGTTGAGCCGCTCGGCGAGCACGTGCGCGATCTCTTCTCCTTCATCGATTACATCCAGCACCGGAATCCCCGCCACCACGCCCCGATCGCTCGGCTGTCCGCCCGAGCTGGGGTAGAACGCCGTCCGGTCCAGATAGACGCGACGCCCGCCGTCGCGGGCTTCCCTCACCGTGGCGCGGAAGCTCGTGAGGCGGGCGTCTGTGTAGTAGAGGCGGTCGGTCAACGGAGTTAGTCGATCGCGAGCGTCACCCGGTTGCTGGTACCAGCGTCCGGGCCGAGCAACGTCAGGTCAACGGCATCGCCCACCGGCGAGTTCGCCGGAATGGGAAGGTTGATCTGATACAGGCCGACAAAACCCGGGGTCAGGCCTACGAAGTCCGGAATCACATCGATACCGTCGCCGAACGGGCTGGTCGAGCCGAGGCGCACTCGGAAGCCTTCGACGCGAGCCAGCGGCTCCGCTGAAGGCGCCGCGGCGCCCGTGGGCACACTCGGTGAGGTTGGGCCGAGACCGATCGCGTACAGCACCACGACATCGCCCCGCCGCCAGCGCTGCCGAAAGGCTTCCGTCGTCGGCAGGATCCGCGGCGCCCGTGACGCCAGAGCGACACCGATTGCGTTCCCCTGCTGCCCACCGCGTTCCACACGAATGATCGCGTCGCCCGGCCCGATTTCGTTCGGCATCTGGAAGTTGATCTGGCCGTACGAAACGTAATAAAGCGGAGCGGGCATGCCGTGCACGAGCACTCGGACTCCGCCGAGTTCCGTCGGTAACGGAACCGAAGAGGCGAGCTGCGGCTCCCCGGTGGTGAACTGCTCGCCGAACAGAGCGACAATCTCGCCGGGAGCCAGCAGGTCCCCCGATTCAAAATTCGCGTTGTTGACCGCGCCGCCGGCGTAGGCGAGCGGCGGACCGGCGGCCACCACTTCGAAGCGCAGAGGTATCGTTTGCGCCGCGTTGGCGGCGTTGCTGGCGATGGTCAGCGTGGTTTCATAGACGCCTGGCTGCAGACCCGCTGGGTTCAGCCTCAGCGACACGACTCCGGCCGCAGGCTGGTTTGCGTTCACGGTCAGCCAGGATGGCGACCCCGCGGCCGTTGCGCCGGTAATATTCAGCGTGCCTCCGCCCCGATTCGGAACGCTGATCGGGATGGTTTGCGCCGCCGCATTCGTCGCCAGCCGAAGGCCCAGCCGCTCCGGGATCGCGGCGATCGGCTGCGAGGTAACGCGCAGGATCACGGGAATGGCGCGATTATCCGCCGCAAGCTGCGAGTTCGAAATGGTCAGGGTACCCGAATAGTTGCCTTCGCCAAGGCCGGCGGGCGAAGCCGTGACCGTATAACGCATTGGGAATTGAAAGCTGCCGCCGCTGCCGGCCGTAACTGCCAGCCAGTTTCCGCCTGTTGCAGTCGTGGGCACCACCGTCAGCAGGGTATTCGCTGTGATGATCGAAGTCAGCGGGCCGCTTCCGGGCCGTGCAAAGAACTCGAAGCGCTCCGGGATCGCGCCGCCGACCGCGACGCTTACGGTGATGGTCTGCGGCGCGTCGACCGCGGCGGCATCGCGGACGGTCACCAGTGCCGTGTATGTGCCGCGCGCAAGCGACGCCGTCTGCGCGGTGAAGTTAATCGGGATGCAGCTACCGCCCAGCGCGCAGGCGCGCGCCGGTCCAGTCGCGGCTGCCAGCCACGTCGCGGAGCTCGTCAGCTGAAGATTCAGCGTGCCGTCGCCGATGTTCGCGGCATCGACCGGCGGTATGGACGCCGCAGCGCCCTGCGCCACCGATACAGGTCCCACGGCCGTCGTCGAGAGCCTCAGCCTCGGCGCCGCCAGCAGTGAAACCTGAAAAATGAGAAGGGAAGGAAGTAGTAATTTTGTTTGTCTCACACCCATTCCAGCGCTCGCTTCTTGTATGCCCACACGTAGCCGACGATCAGAATCGCGAGGAACACTGCTACCTCGGCAACGCCGAACCACCCGAGCATCTTGTACCGAACGGCCCACGGGTAGAGGAAGATCGTCTCCACATCGAAGATCACGAACAGGATCGCGATGATGTAGAAACGAACCGTGTACCGTCCGCGGGAATCGGAAGCAGCCTGGATGCCACACTCGTAAGCTTCGAGTTTTGTTTGGAAAGGCGACGACGGCCTGACCAGTTTTGCCGCGACCAGTGCGACAACGGGAAACAGGATGGAGATGACGAGGAAGATGAAAACGGGCAGATAGCCTTCCAGCATAGCTTAATTATATCGTCGTGAGCGCTCTAGCCCAGTACCCACGTTGGCGGGGTTGGTGGGTACGCCGTACGGTGTCGCGGCACAGCAGGCGACCTGCGGCGGGCTCGCCTGTTTTCGGAGAAAGGACATCTCACGTGCGTTCTGGTCGCGCGACAAACCTCTGGCCCGTCCTCGTGATCGCGACCTTGTGATCGCGACCTTCGCCGTCCCTGCACACTGCCGCGCGCCCGAGAAGGTCACGGTGTGCGGCCTCGTCGAGAATGCCGTGGCGTACGACCGCCAAGTGGTCGAGGTGACCGGGTTCGTGTCGCACGGTTTCGAGGACTCGACGCTGTTCGATCCGAATTGCAATTCAAGATTCGCGATCTGGGCCGAATACGGCGGCACCGTAACGACCGGCACAATCTACTGCTGCGGAGTTAGCCCCCGTCGGAACCGGAAGCGATTGCTCACGATCGACGGTGTGCCTATATCGCTTGCCGCGGACAAGCACTTTCGAAGATTTGACCGGTTATTGCATCAGCCACCGGACGCAATCGTTCATGCGAGGCTTGTCGGCCGCTTCTTTTCAGGAGACTCCCGGAATCAGCCACGAGCTCCCTGGAAAGGCTACGGACATCTGGGCTGCTGCAGTCTGTTCGTGATTCAGCGGGCCCTTTGGGTGGATGCTCAGGACCGGCGAGACCTCGACTATCGTGCCGCAGCGGATCAGCCGGAGGACAACGCTGCCCGAGCTGGCTTTCGGGATCTGCTGCCCGTACTCGACTTCGCCAAAGTCATCGAGCTGCGGCGGAATGCCGAAGCCGGTGAACGGGCGTGGGCGTTTGCTGATCCGAAGCGCGTCGCTTCCGAGTCACTGGCCTCGCTTGCGGGCGTTCATGCCGGTGCGCTCACCGATATGGTGGAAGTGCGAAAGGCGAATGGACGGGTCGTTTACAGCTGCCGGATCAGCAATACCGGACACGCGTATACCGTGGTTGTAAGCCGTCCGGCCTGGCTTGCGCCGCTTTCAAATGATCGACAAAACGTGTCCTGGATTGCCATCGCCGCGTATGAACTTTCTGGCGGGGCTTTCAATCCGCGCCCGTGAGGGCAACGCCGCAGGAACACGTTCAGGACCGGCGGAACCCGCTGCACCGTGGCGAACCGCTGTGACGGACGGGTGCCTGGATGATGACAGCGTGCCGTCTTGCGCGCCGACATGACGCTCATCACGCCTGAGGAGCTTCTCGATGGGCACAACGTGAGGTGCGGAAACGGCCGTGCCAACGGCAAACCGGAGCGATATGGCTTACAGCACGGGCTTCCTGTCGCGCTGGGGCGGCCTCGCAGTGCGGTGCCCATCCATCTCCTCGGCCCGCGCAAGAGACCACTCGAGCTCTTCGAGGCGGGCCACCGTTCGGCCAAGTCGATGCACTGAGCCGAGATCGAGTCCGAAATCGCGCGAGAGCTTCTTGCAGACCTTAGTGATGCTGGCCGAGTCGCCGTCCACGTATACCCCTTCGCATGGTTTTGGGCGCGTGAGTCCAAACATAACCGGTTCTGAGGGCCTCGGGAATCAGGAAAAACCCTTAGCTGGATCCGCGGGCGCCGCTCGGCAAACGGCGAGTTATACGCGTAAGCATCGGGTGCAAAGCCGAGCTCACTTCGGCCCTGACAAGGGCTCACGCGCCGGTCAGCGCACGTCGCGGAACGTCACGGCCCAGAACGGCGTGGCCGCGACGGCCTCGATCGATTCCACAGTGCCGGTGAAGAAGTACGGCCGAATCAGCTCGCGAGCCGGAGGTGAGGCGAAAGCGTAAAAGAGCGTCACCGGCTCGCCGCGGAGTTGTCGCGTGGTGATATACGCGACAAGCGCGTGCTCGAGCGAATGGTAGGCGCTCTTCCAGGCCCAGGCTTTCGGCAATTGTTGAATGGGCTGGTTCGTGGCGGCGGCGACGCCGTTCCACACTTCGCCATACTCGCGATCGATGAAGTAATTGAACCAGTACTCGTACGTTTGCGGCAGATACTGCGCCGTCGCCGAATCCGTCAACGCGACTGACGCCGCAAACTGATCGAGCTCCGCATAGATCCACCAGCTCTTGTCGCCATCGATCGCCCCGCCGCGCCGCACACCCTGGGCCCACGACCCGGTCTCGTTTATGTACGCCCGCTCGAGCACTCGCCGCCCGTTTGCTTCGGCCCACTCTACGCGATCCGCCT
>DASSSG010000699.1:0-3102 GCA_035708545.1 Bryobacteraceae bacterium
TAACCAGAGAAGAATCACGGGCAGCCCCAGGAACAGGGCGATTATGCAGGAGATGGTTATGACCGTGTCGCTCATAGCTGAACCGTTGCCGCCTACGATATCCTCACATCACAACCTATGACCCTGCGGCCGATCGACTGGATCATCGCGGTAGCCTCGGTTCTCATCTGCTTTCTGCCGGCGCTGTTCTTCGGGAAGCGTTCGGGGAAGGACACCTCGGAGTTCTTTGCCTCGGGCCGGTCGGTGCCGTGGTGGCTGGCGGGGATCTCGATGGTCGCGACCACATTTTCGAGCGACACGCCTAACCTCGTCACGAACTTCGTGCGCACGCAGGGGGTTGCCGGCAACTGGCAATGGTGGGCATTTACGCTTACCGGCGTCGCGACGGTGTTTTTCTACGCGCGGGTGTGGCGCCGCTCCGGCGTGCTCACGGATCTCGAGTTTTACGAGCTTCGCTATTCCGGCAAAGCGGCCAGCGCGGTGCGCGGCTTTCGCGCCGTGTACCTCGGGCTGTTCTTCAACTGCATCATTATGGCGTCGGTAAACCTCGCCGCCGTGAAGATAGCGAACATTCTTTTCGGGCTGAGCCGCTGGCAAACACTCCTCGGTGTCGGGCTGCTGAACGTTGTGTTTGCCGCGCACTCCGGCCTGTGGGGCGTGCTCGTGATCGACATGATCCAGTTCGCGATCAAAATGTCGGCCGTGATTGCAGCCGCCTACTTTGCGGTGAAGCTGCCGGAGGTCGGCGGACTCGGGGGGCTGATTGACAAGATCTCGAACATCCAGGGCCCCGGAGGGCTGAACTACCTGAGCATGCTGCCTGACTTCAGCAACACGTGGGAGCTCGCGGTGGCCGTGTTCATCATGCCGATCGCGATCCAGTGGTGGGCCGTCTGGTATCCCGGCGCCGAGCCGGGCGGCGGCAGCTACATTGCGCAGCGCATGCTGGCCTCGAAATCCGAGCGTGATGCGCTCGGCGGGACGCTGTTTTTCAACGTCGCGCACTACGTGCTGCGTCCCTGGCCATGGCTGCTGGTCGCGCTCGCATCCCTCGTCGTATACCCGCAGCTGTCCGACATCCGGCGAACTTTTCCGCACGTGGATCCGTCGCTGGTTGGACATGACATCGCGTTTCCGGCCATGCTCAAGTTTCTTCCCACCGGCTGGATCGGCCTGATGGTCGGTGGGCTGATCGCCGCCAACTCGTCGACGATCCTCACCCACCTGAACTGGGGCGCTTCGTATCTGGTACACGACTTCTACCGGCGTTTCCTGCGCCCGAGCGAAACCGAGAAGCACTATGTATTCGCGGGCCGCGTCGCGACCGTGCTGCTGTTCATCCTCTCGTCAGCCCTGGTATTCGTACTGGAAACCGCGCAGGAGAACTTCAACATCATGCTCCAGGTTGGAGCCGGCACAGGACTGCTGTATCTGCTGCGCTGGTTCTGGTGGCGCGTCACGGCCTGGTGCGAGATCGTAGCCATGATCAGCTCCTTCGGCATCTCGATCTTCTTTGTGATCCTGCGCCGCTCCGGCACGCAGATCGGCACCCACCAGCAGCTTTTCCTCACGGTGCTGTTTACGACCGTATGCTGGCTGATCACGGCCTACCTCGGACCGAGGACGGACCGTGCGACTCTCGTCGAGTTCTACCGAAAGGTCCACCCCTTCGGACCCGGCTGGCGGCGGATCCGCGCGGAAGCCGGCGTCACCGACGCCGAGGTACACGAATGGGCGCGCACCGACAATATTCCGCTGGCGCTCATCGGCTGGCTCGCGGGCAGCATCGTGATCTGGTCTTCGCTGTTTACCGTGGGCAACTTCCTCTACGGACGTCTGGAGTACACGTTCGCTCTGCTTGCGGTATTCGTCGTGAGCGGATTAGTGCTCCTGTCGGTGATCCGGCGGCTCTGGCGCTGACTGCGCATTGGCCGCCTTCAGCTCCTGCGGAGTTCCGAGATCGCGCCACTCGCCCTCAACGGGCGCGACACGCAGCTCGAGGCGGTCGCGAAGCATCAGTTCGAAAATCGACGTCAGTTCGTACTCACCGCGCGGCGAGGGCTCCAGCCGGTCGAGGTACTCGAAGACCACAGGCTTCATGGTGTAGAGGCCTGCGCTGCCCCACCGCGTCGTGGATGTGCCCTGTGCCGGCTTCTCGACGACACGCGTGATTCGCCCGTGCGCATCGGCATACACGGCGGCACCACGCCAGGGGTCGTCGATGTCCTTGACGCCGAGCACGGCCACAGTCGACGGGAGCAGTTCGTCCATGCAGCGCAGGTAGGCGCCGGGATCGACGAGGATGTCGCCGAACGTAAGCAGAAATGGCTCATTACCGGCAAAGCCACGCGCCAGCCGCGCGGCTGACCCGGTGCCATCTATGGGGTCCTGAACCCGGTATTCGATCGTGCGTCGACTGCGGCGAAAATGCTCCTCGATCACCTCGCGGCGGTAGCCGACCACGATCAGGAAGTGGTCGATGCCGGCGGCCGCAAGGGCTTCGAGCACATGCTCCAGCATCGGACGGCCGCGGACGGGCAGCATCGGTTTAGGCACGCCGGCGGTCAGCGTACCCATACGGGTACCCCGGCCTGCCGCGAGCACCACAGCCTTACGCAAACAACGCCCCCGCGGATGCTTCCGCATCGATCACGAGACGTGGACTCATACTGCTTCGCACGCGTTCACGATCGCTGTCCCGGCAGAGCACGATGGCGCATCCGCCGAACCCGGCTCCGGTCAGGCGCGCGCCAAGAGCTCCCGATGTCATCGCATCTTCCACCACGCGGTCAAGCGCGGGCGTACTGACCCGGAGCAGATCGCGGAGGCTGGCGTGCGATTCGAGGAGCAGTCGGCCGAAACAGGTCGCATCGGCGGCGCGCAAAGCCTCGACGGCTTCGCAGACGCGCCGGCCTTCGCCGGTGACGTGCTCGAACGCGCGTGCCTCCTCGCCTTCGAGGCCAGCGGCATCAAGTGCGGTCGCTTCATGGAAGGAGCGCAAACCGAGCCGTTCGAGCGCGCGCGCACCGGCAGCACGGCGGGCGTTGAACTCGGCTTTGACGGCGCTGGACTTCTCCGCTGTCACCCCGCTGTGCACGACGA
>DASSSG010000700.1:0-9866 GCA_035708545.1 Bryobacteraceae bacterium
TGCTGGCGAACTACTGTTTCCCGAGCGAGATTCGCGCGGAGTTCGTCGAGCGTCTCGCCTCGCTTTGTCCGGAACCGCTGAAGAAAGTCTTCCTCCTCACTACGGGCTCGGAAGCCGTCGAATGCGCGATCAAGCTGTGCCGCACTCACGGCACGCGCGTGGGCGGACGGGACAAGCATGTCATCGTCTCGTACGAGAAAGCGTTTCACGGCCGCACACTCGGCTCGCAGCAGGCCGGCGGCATTCCGGATCTGAAGGACTGGATCATCAATCTCGATCCGGGTTTCGTGCAGGTGCCGTTTCCCGACGGTTTCCGGACCACCGACACGTCGTTCGAGTTCTTCGAGCGCTCGCTGCAGGATGCCGGTGTGCACCCCGCGAACGTCGCCGGCATCCTCATGGAGACGTATCAGGGCGGCAGCGCCGCGTTCGCGCCGAACGAGTACATGGGCGCGCTCCGGCGCTGGTGCGATGGCCATAAGGTGCTGCTCGTGCTCGACGAGGTACAGTCCGGTTTCGGACGCACGGGCACGCTCTGGGGCTGGGAGCATTACGGCGTGGTTCCCGACCTCGTCACGTGGGGCAAGGGCATCTCGAGCTCGCTGCCGGTGGCGGCGGTGGCCGGGCGTGCCGACGTGATGGACCTGCACCCGCCCGGGAGCATGACATCGACGCACACGGGGAATCCGGTCTGCTGCGCCGCCGCGCTCGCCTCGCTCGATTTGATCCTGAAAGAGGACCTCGCGGGCAATTCGTGCCGGATGGGCCAGATTCTCCACGATCGGCTGCATGCGCTGAGTGCGAAGCATCCTGACCTTGCCGCAGTTGCCGGCAAGGGTCTCGTGGCGGGCGTCGCGTGCGTGCGCCGCCGGACGAAGGAGCCGGATGGCGACCTCGCGTGGCGCATTGTCGAGCGCTCCGTTGAGAAGGGCCTCCTCATGTTCAGCCCCGTCGGGTATGGCGGCGGCACGGTGAAGATCTGCCCGCCGCTGGTGATCACGCGGGAAGCGCTCGAGGACAGCCTTGCGGCCTTCGAGGAGGCGATTACGGAGTCGCTGGCATGAAACCTGCCGTTACGATCATCGGCGGCGGCATGATCACGCACGATCAGCTGCTGCCTTCGTTGTGGCAGTTGCAGCGCCTGGGCATCATCGCGGACATCACGGTTTGCTCTCTTCTCGAGAGCGCGCTGGCGGCGCTGCGCGACTCCGAGACGCTGCGACGCGCCTTTCCGGACCGATCTTTCATCGCGACGACGCGGCCGTATGCCGAGCTTCTCGCGCAGACGCGCCCGCGCGGCATTGTGGTCGTCGCGGTGCCGGATCAGGTTCACTTCGACGCGGTAATGCGGTCGCTCGAGGCCGAACAGCACGTCTGCTGCGTGAAGCCGCTGGTGCTGACCGTCCGCGAATCGCGCGTGATCGAGGAGGAATCCTTCCGCCGCGGACTGTTCGTCGGCATCGAATATCACAAACGGTTCGATGACCGCAGCCTGATGGCGCGACGGCGGTATCGCGACGGCATGTTCGGCCACTTCCGCCTGGGCTCGGCAACCATGATGGAGAAGTGGTATTACCGTGAGTCGAATTTTCAGAACTGGATGACGGTCGAGAACTCGGACGCCTTCACCTACGTCGGGTGCCACTATGTCGACCTTGTCCACTTCATCACGGGGCTGCTGCCGGCGGCGATCAGCGTGTACGGGGTTCGCGACCGGTACCCGAACGGCAATGAGGGATTTCTGTGGACGGATGCGCGTGTGTTGTGGAACAACGGAGCGTGTCTGAACGTCCAGAACACGCTGTCTTTTCCGGATGAGGCCCCGGGAAGCAACACGCAGGGACTGACGATGTACTGCTCCGACGGGAAGCGCGGCGGATTGCTGCGGCACGACGATCAGTATCGGGGCTTGCAGTACAGCTATGTCGAGCCGCCGACCGGACCGGGCGCGACGGCGTATGCCGAGCCCAGTCCCGATTACTTCCAGTACGTGGGGCTCGGCGGCGAGGGGTTGACACCTGTCGGCTACGGGTATCGCTCGGTCGAAGCGATCGTGCGTGCCTGCCTGCGCGTCGAGGCGTCCGGCGATCTGCGCGCGCGCCAGGCGGTGATGAAGCAGATCGACGACGAAGGCGTCCTCGCCACGCCGTCGAACAGCCGCTACAACGAGTTCGTCACGGAGGCGGCGCGCATGTCGATCCTGAATGGCGCGCGCGAGGTTGTCATCGATTACGAGCGGGCCGCGGTCTCGTTCGGCTGATGACCGACGAGGAAGTTCGCAGGTATCTCGCCGAAAACGGTTACCCGCTGCACGTCGTGCAGGCCGGCCGCGAGGGGTTGATCCGGCGCTGGCGTGAATTCGTCGAAGAAGTCGAGCGCGGGTACGAGTATGGGCTCGAGGATTACCGTAACGATCTCGATCTGCGAGGCGTTATCGCGATGGCCGGTTTGGATCACGATGTCGCGGATATGGACAAACGGCTCGCCGCGATGCTCACGCGAACGGATGTACGTGTGTGGGAGAGCGCATCGCAGCACCCGTTCTGGGATTTCGGGTATCCACGGAACGCGTCGGGCCCGTTGCTGAAGGACCTGCGCAGGGCGGGTCTTACGGAGTAGCGGGCGGCTCGGGCTCGGCTGAGCCGTCGGCCCTCGGATCGGACGCTCCGAAGTTCACCTTTCGGCGTGAATCGTGCATGACGGCCTGTCCCCGTCCCATGAAGATCGAATAATCCCTGTGGACCGTCACATTGTGGCCCAGCTCGCGAAGAGCGTCGATGGTGGCGGGCGGGATGCGCGACTCGATGCTCACCTCACAACCCGCGAAGGTCCGCTTGGTGTAGCGCGGCTCTTCCATCGCCGCCTGCATGTTCATGCCGAAGTCGACAATGTTCGACACCCACTGCGCATGCGCGAGCGGCTGATTCGACCCGCCCATGATTCCGAAGCCGATACGCACCTCGCCCCGTTCCATGAACGCGGGAATGATCGTGTGGAATGGCCGCTTGCGCGGCGCGAGCACGTTCGGGTGCTTCGGATCGAGCACGAAAAACGAACCCCGGTTGTGCAGAATGAACCCGAAGCCCTCGACGGGAATGCCCGACCCCCATGCAGCGGAGATGCTCTGAATCCACGACGCGATGTTGCCGTCGCGGTCAACAACGGAGAGATAGGTTGTGTCGCCGGAAGGAGGGTTGCCGGCGGACACGTCGCAGCTCGCTTTGGCGGGATCGACGAACTCGGCGCGTTTCCGCGCGTATTGCTTCGAGATCAGGCCGGCGACCGGAGCTTTCGCCGTGCGCGGGTCGGCATTGAATCTCAGCAGGTCGGCATAAGCGATCTTTGTTGCTTCGATGCGTTTGTGCAGTTCCTCGAGCGAGCGCGGCCCGCCGGCGGCGGGCCGGAACGTCTCGAGTATGTTGAGAATCTGCAGCGCGGCCATACCCTGGCCGTTCGGCGGCAATTCGTAAATGCGCCAGCCGCGGTAATCGGTCGAGATCGGATCGACCCACTCGGACTGGAACTCGGCAAGGTCATCTGCCGCAAGTGTGCCGCCCAGCAAATCGGAGGTCTTCAGGATCGCGCGCGCGATCTCGCCGCGATAGAAAGCGTCCGACCCCTGATCCGCGAGCACGCGGAAGAATCGCACGATCTCCGGGTTACGGAAGACGTCGCCGGATTGCGGCGAGCGGCCGTCGGGCAGAAACAGCCTGCGGCCCTGCTCGTTCAGGTGACTTACGGTCGGGTTCAGCCACGCGCCCGACAGAATCTCCGGAACGGGGTAGCCCTTTTCCGCGTAGTGAATCGCCGGACCGAACAGCGACTTCCAGGGGAGCCGTCCGAAGCGCTTGTGCATTCGGCTCCAGCCGTCGACAGCGCCGGGGACGGTGACAGTATGAATGCCTGAGGACGGCATCACACCCGTCAGTTGCGGGACGCGCTTTCCCGTCCATCCGCTCGCGTTCAGCCCCGTGAGCCTGCGTGTCTTCGCGTCCCGGTACAGCACGAAGAGGTCGCCTCCAGGGCCGCACATCATCGGCTCGGTGACGCTCAGCACCGCATTCGCCGCGATGGCCGCATCGACCGCCGATCCGCCGCGGGCGAGAATCTGCGCGCCGGCCTGCGACGCGAGCGTGTGGCTCGTGGCGACGATGCCCTGCTGCGTGATCACGAGGGACCGCGCGTGGGATCGCTGGTCCTGAGCCTGCCCGATGCTTACGGCCGCGAGCGCTGCGGCGAGGATCCTCATCCGAGCTTTTTCCGCAGAATTTCCTGCACGCCCTGCGGGCTGGCCTGCCCGCGCGATGCCTTCATGACCTGTCCGACGAGGAAGCCGATGACGGTTGTCTTCCCTCCCTTGTACTGTTCGACCTGCTTCGGGTTCGCCGCGATCACGTCGTCGACGATCTGCTCGAGTGCTGAAGTGTCGGTGATCTGCCGCAATCCCTCCCGCTCGATGATGGCGGCGGCCGATTCGCCGGAGGCGAACATCTTCGGCAGAATTTCCTTGGCCAGTTTGCCGGTGATCTCGCCTTTGCCGATCAGGGCCACCAATTCACCCAGTGCCTTCGCGGAAACGGGGGACTCGGTGATCTCTCTGCCTGCTGCCCTGAGCGCGCCCATGAGGTCGCCGGTCACCCAGTTCGCCGTCGCCTTCGCATCCCCGGCCACCGCGGCGGCACGCTCGAAATATTCGCTGATTGCACGCGTTGCGGTCAGGACCTGTGCATCGTACTCGCGCATGCCGTACTCATTGATGAAACGAGCGCGCCTGCGCGCCGGAAGCTCCGGCATGGACGAGCGGATCTCGTTCAGCCATGCGTCGCTGATCCGCAGCGGCAGCAGATCGGGTTCGGGGAAGTAGCGATAATCATGCGCGTGCTCCTTGCTGCGCATCCCGAGTGTCTCGCCCGTGTCCGGGTTGTAGAGCCGCGTTTCCTGAATCACCTTCCCGCCGGCCTCAATCAGCGCGATCTGACGCTGGATCTCGTAATCGAGCGCCAGTTTGAGGAAACGGAACGAGTTCAGGTTCTTGACCTCCGCTTTCGTGCCGAATTTCCCGGAGCCGCGCGGCCGAACCGACACGTTCGCATCGCAGCGAAGCTGCCCTTTCTCCATATCGCAGTCCGAGACCCCGACGTACTGCATGACCTGTTTGAGCGCGGTCAGAAACTCGTAGGCCTCGTCCGAGCTGCGAATGTCGGGGTCGGTCACGATTTCGATCAGCGGAGTGCCGCAGCGGTTGAGGTCGACACAGGAGTAGCGGTCGGAATCGCGGAAGCCGTCGTGGATACTCTTGCCCGCATCATCTTCCATGTGGACACGCGTAATGCCCACGCGCGTATGCCGCGCGTTGACGATAACTTCCACACCTCCATGCTCGGCGAGCGGCTGATCGTACTGCGAGATCTGGTAGCCCTTCGGCAGGTCCGGATAGAAGTAGTTCTTACGGGCAAAGATCGAGTGCGAACGCACCGCGCATTCAAGCGCGAGAGAAGCCTGCACAGCCATCTCAACCGCGGCCCGGTTGAGCACCGGCAACGCCCCGGGCAGCCCCATGCACACCGGACACACGTTCGTATTCGGCGGCGCGCCGAAGCTCACGGGACATGCGCAGAAGATCTTCGTCCGCGTGTTGAGTTGTACGTGAACCTCGAGGCCGATTACGGGTTCGTACTTCGCGAGCACGTCGGCAGACACGGGCGCCGCGAGCGTCGTGGACATTTCTTCAATTATATGGGCGGCGGCGCGGGTACAATCGTAGCTTGATTCTCACGCTGACGGTCAACCCCGCCATCGACCGCAACATCCTTACAGACCGGCTGGCCTTCGAAGACCGCGGCTACATTCTCTCGCGCACAGAGTCCGCCGGCGGCCGCGGCATCAATGCATCCCGTGTGATCCACTCGTTCGGCGGGCGGACGATGGCGATCGCGCCCGCAGGCGGGAAAGGGCGCGGCCGTTTCGAAGAGTTGCTGCAGGAGACCGGCCTCGACATCGAAGTCATCCCGATTCGGGATGAGATTCGTTCGAACCTGACGATCTCCGACAAGCACGGCCTGACGGTCAAGCTCAACGAGGTCGGCCCGAAGATCACGCCGTACGATCTCAAGCGCATCGAGAAAGCGGTCGAGAAGAAGCTTCCAAAAGCCAACTGGCTGATGCTCTGCGGCAGCGTGCCGCCCGGCGTCGACCACCACCTTTACAGCCGGCTGATCACGCTCGCCGCGAAAAAGAAGGTGAAGACCCTGCTCGACAGCGACGGTGAGGCGCTGCTGCACGGGCTCGAGGGCCATCCCACGACGGTGATGCCGAACCAGCAGGAAGCCGAGCGGCTGCTCAACCGCGCGCTCATCACGCGCACGCACTTCCTCGAAGCCGCGGAGCGCATTCAGGGACTGGGCGCCGACGAGGTCGTGCTGTCGCTCGGAAGCCGGGGTGCGGTGGCGAAGTTCTCCGGCGGTCTGTTCGAGGTCGTTCCGCCGCGCATCGAGGCTGTCTGCCCCATCGGCGCCGGCGATGCGCTGTCGGCCGCGTTCGCGTGGGCCCGCGATCGGGGCAAAGAGTTCGTGGACGCGGTGAAGTGGGGCGTTGCGGCCGGCACTGCCTCGGCGCAACTGCCGGGCATCAACTATGCGGACCTGCAGCAGACGACCGAGATGTATCGCGCGGTCGAAGTCCGCACGGCCGCCTGATCGGCAGCGCCGCTCGCACGCCTACGAGCGAAATGAACAGGGTCGCCAGCGCCATCAGCGTTGCAAGCACACCGGCCATGAGGTAATCGACCGGAAGCAGCGGACGCGGCAATACCTTGAGCAGCACTCCTGTGGTGGCGACAAACACGCAAAAGACGCGAGTTGCGAGTGCGACTATGCTCGCTGGAACCATGCCCGAATCTTGGCAGTACTCCGGGCTTCAGGGTACCAGGTATTAGTCGTATTTCTCAAAGAGGATGCGCTTGCGGTCGAGCCCGGTTTCCTTAAGTCGAGTACGCATATCGTCCACCATGGCCTTAAGGCCGCAGATATAGACGTCGACGTCGCGGCGGTCATCCAGTGCTTCCAGTACGTGCGGCTGCACGTGCCCGGTGCGGCCTTGCCAGGAGCTTTCGGGCCGGCTGAGCACGGGCCAGAACTTGAAATCAGGGTACCTGTGCGCGAGTGCTTCGAACTCAGCGCGGTACATAAGGGAAGCTTCGTAGCGCACGCCAAAAACCAGATGAAATTTCAGATTCGGATGATGCGGCAGATGTCCGAGCAGCATTCCGCGGAACGGCGCGATGCCGGTGCCGGTCGCGACGAAGATCGAGTCAGTCGGTGGGTAGCGGAGCGTGAAGTACCCCAGCGGGCCTTTCATTTCAACGGTGCCGCCGGGCTCCATCTCGAACAGGTACGGCGAGAAGATGCCGTCCTGCACGCGGTTGAGACACAGCTCGAAACGATTGCCGGACGGTGGGGAAGCGGTGGAGTACGCGCGCGTCACTTTCTTTCCGTCGAACTCGCGTGAAAATGAGACGAACTGGCCTGGCGAGTACGGGAGCTGCTCGACTTCGGGGACCTCGAAGACGAAGTGCTTCACCTCCGGCGCGATGACGCGCGACTCAACCAGCCGTGCCTGCAGAACTGCCACCCCCATGCGTGTACTCGCGCGCGCGGTCGAGGACGATGTCGACGAGAGCCGGATGGCCATCGAGCGGCTCCGCTACGTCGACAGGAACGTGCTCGCGCTCTCTGATCTTTTCGATGATGTTCGGCAGGTCGCGTTGCAGATGGATACCGAGTGTGAGGAAATACGGCACGACGATGATGCGCGAAGCCCCGGCGGCGACGAGCCGAGCGACTTCATCGGCGAGCGTGGGCGGCGCGCAATCGAGAAAAGCGGTGCCGGTCAGCGCATAGCCGCCGCGCCGCGCGAACTCGGAAGTAACGGTTCGCACCGCATCGTTCGCCGACTCGACCGTGGAACCATGCGCGAAAACGATGACGCCGGTCATGCTCAGGTGATAATGCGCTGCGCGCCCTGGGCAACCTGCTCGCCGGGCTCCGCCGGGAAGTATTGCAGCAGGAACTGCAGAAACGCTCGCCCTTTACGCCGGCCGTTGTTGTGCTGGAGCTCGAGTCGCTGAAGGAAGATCAGAATTCCGAGCACGTCGGTATCGCGCACGGAATGTACTCCCTGCTGTTGCGCGAGCCGCTCGCGGAAAGCGTCCACGTTGCGCCGGATCTCCTGGAAGACATGCGCCGCGATCGGATTCGGCGGGACGGACTCGTAGTACAGCCCGCTCTGCAGCGTGCGGAACGTTCGGATGAGAGCATCGAGCGCTTCCCGGATGTCATTATCGATGGCACGCACCTGGAGGCCGGCGGCGGCGAGCGTGCCGGCGACAAAAAGGAGCAGCGGCTCGCGTTCTTCGAGAAAGCGGTCGCTGACGCGGATATCCTGATTCGGGAACTCGTCGGGATTCAGGATGGGCCGCTTCTCGCGTACTCGCGATTCCTGCAGGTAGGCGCACTCAAAGGGGCAGTCCACGGTCATCTCCCGTTCGTTGCCGCAGCAGAGAGTGCAGATATCGCCGCGCACGCCCGGACAGTAGCGGCGCGGTCTTCGAGTCTCGCAGATGGCGCAGGTAACCGGGTTCACGGGAGGTAGCCGGGATCGAGCAGTTGTTCGACGGTCCACGGGCACTCAGCCGGAAGCGGTGTGCCGGTTTCGGCTGTCTGGGTTCGTGCTACTCGAACCGCCTGCGGATATGAATCGGCGACTGCTTCGGAGAGAAATCGCCGAAGGCCGGGCGACATCTTCAGGACTCGCGCCAGACGGATGCGCTGATTCACAATGCTGGTAAGCCATGAGCGGTTATCGCGTTTATGGGGCTGCAGTTCCCGTTTCAACAAGTGCGTCAGGAGCATCGTGAGCCGAGAATCGAGTTGGTGCCGTTCGCTTCTGCCCAATGATTCGATCTCCTCGGCCAGGTTCTCGAAGTCCAGCTCCGCAATACGGCCCTCCCGAATGAGCGCGGCATTCGCCATTGCCCATTGATAGAAGTCCTGCTCGTACAGTTCGCTCGGCTTCGTCGCGGTCGGCTGCATAGGTAGATTTTGACGCAGTGCTCGCGTTTACCGCGAGCCCGTCTTCAAGAACCCCCTTTTAAACCGTACGTGCGGTTTTCCCGCATACGGCTTCACGATGATCTTCCTGGTGCGGCTTGCGCAGCGTAACGCACGGTTCCGCGCAGTCTATACAGGCCCATTCCCCAAAGCTCGTGGGCGGTCCATGGCCGCCGTCTCGAGGGCCGCTGCCCGCCTCGCCGGTAAAACCAGCGCACGATCCGCGACCGCACAAAGTCGTCCATGCTGAGAAACTGCCGGGAGCATGTCCCCGAGCGAAAGTAGTTTCCCCAACCGCGAAGCACGGGGTTCAGTTTGGCGATAATCTGCTTCACATCCATCCCGCTCTTGCGCGCATCCGTGAGTTCCCGAACGCGGTCCCGCAGCTTCTGCATCGCCTTGGGTGACGGCCAGCGATGCATATAGTATGCCCGCGGGTTCCGCAGAATACTTCGCTTCTTGCGGATCGTACACCCCAGAAACACGAAACTGCCCTTCCCGCGCCGCAGGTCCACCGTGCGCGTCTTCTCTGGGTGCAGCGTCAAACCGAGTTTGCTCATCACAAACCCGATTCGTTGAAGCGCCTCCTTCGCCTTCGACTCCGTCGGCGACATCACCACGAGGTGAGTAGGCCCGGGGAATCTCACCCCGAGCCTCTCTTAGAACCGTACGTGAACCTCTCAGCTCATACGGCTCCCGCCATGGAGCCTCGCCGCACACCCATCTGCCAGTGCTCCCACAACTTCGGATCGCGTCTCG
>DASSSG010000701.1:0-3744 GCA_035708545.1 Bryobacteraceae bacterium
GAGCAGGTCGCGCGGCGACATGAGCTGGCGGCCAAAGTCGTCAATGATGAAGATCCCGTTGTTTGCCTTCATTTGCAGAGGTGCGGCATAGATGCCGGTAGCTTCATCGAGACGCAGCTCGACCATGCTGGGAATCAGCTCGCCGCCGACAATAATGCACGGGCGGCGGCACAGCATCCACCGCGGATCGAGGTCGGGATCCTCGAATTCGATGGCCTGATGCACGACGGGATCGTACAAGCTGATGATCTGGCCGTCGACTTCGACCGCGTACGGGATCAGCACCGCGTCCTGATAGACGCGCAGCATGCGTTCCGCGACGCTCGTCTTGCCGTTTCCGGTGGGGCCGTAGACGAAGATCGAATTCTGCGAGATCAGCGCGGGACCCAGCTGGTCGAGCAGCCGGTCCGGAATAATGAGATCGCTGAACGCCTCGCGCAGGGTATCGCGATCGACGTTCACGCGCGCGGCCTGGGCGTGTGTGGCGGCGTGATAGTCCTTGAGCGCCACGGGCGCGGCGCCCGCGTACTGGTTGATCTGGAAGCGCTCGGAAGCCATCGCGCGGCCGGCGGCGGACAACGTGAATACGTAATCGTTGCCCAGCATGCCTTTTACTTCGACCAACTGCTGTTTGCGCATGTGCTCGAAGACGATATTGATGATCGCGACGGAGATCTTCAGCTTCGTGCTCAGGATGGCCAGCGTGCTCTGCCCCTCGAGAAGCAGGCGGCGGGCCATCAGGTCCATTACCAGCGCCTGGGGAATGCCAAGATCTTCAATGGTTTGCGGGATCGCCGGGGCGAATTTCGAGCGCAGTGCCGATACCGGGGTGGCCATCACTTGTCCATCGGCAGGCCGGGGGCGGGAGTTTAGCGCGGACGCTCTCCACGCAGCGAGCGCTCACCCCGTCATAAGTATTTGAATCCTCTGCACCTGGTGGTCTGCCTTGCCGTAGCCGCGGCGGCGCTCCACGGCACACCGAGCGCCCAACAGCTCTATCGGGAAGGCCGCAGGCTCGAGAAACAAGGCAAGTTGGTGGAGGCGTACCTGTTGTACGCCGAAGCCGCCGCGTCCGAGCCCGCAAACCGGAAGTACTGGCAGCGCAGCCGCGCGCTGCGAACACAAGCGGTTCTGGCCGCCAACACGCTGCCGCCTCCGGCCGCGCCGAGCGCCGGCGCGCCTGCTTCCGACCCAGCGGCGGAGCCGGCGCCGGAGCCGACGCCCGCCGAACTCGCGGAGGCTCGCAAACCGAAACCGCCGCTCTCGCTGCAGACCGATCCGGGGACGCGCAGCCTGGACCTGCGCGTAAACGCCCAAAACCTGTTCGAGGAGATCGCGAAGGCCTGCAAGCTGGATGTTGTTTTTGACGGCGATTATCAGCCTGGGCCCGTCGTGCGCTTTCAGCTCCGGGACGTCACCTGCGATCAGGCGCTGTACGCGGCGCAAACGGTAACCGCGTCGTTTATCGTGCCGATCGCACCGCGGCTGTTCATGGTCGTGAAGGACAATCCGGCCAAACGCACGGAAGTGGAGAATGCCATCGCGATCACGATCCCGATTCCGAACACGGTCACGATCCAGGAGACGCAGGAGCTGGCGCGGAGCGTGCAGCAGATGATGGAGCTGCCGAAGTTCGCGATCGATTCCAACCGGCGGCTGGTGTTCATCCGGGGTCCCGTATCGAAAGTGCAGCCCGCACGCGAGTTGTTTGCCGAGCTGCTGTACCGGACACCGCAGGTCTACCTCGAAGTCGAGGTGCTTAACTTCGCGCGCGGCTCGTCGTCCAGCTACGGCATGGACCTGCCGAACACCTTTCCGCTCGCCGGCTTTGCGGACTTCGGACCATTTTGGCAGCGCTCCATTCCGACCGGCGTAACCAACTGGTTCGGCTTCGGCGGTGGCCTTACGTTTATCGGCATCGGCATAGCGAATCCGTCGCTGTTCGCGCGCGGAGACCGCTCCGACATGCGTTCCCTGTTGCGGACCGAGCTTCGCAGCGGCGACGGACAGCCGGCCACGTTTCATGTCGGGGAAAAATATCCGATCATTACGACCGAATTCGTCACCTCCGATCGCACGACGCAGGATTTCGCTCCGCCGCCGCTGTTTCAGTTCGAAGACCTGGGACTCACGCTGAAGGTGACTCCACGCGTGCACGGCAGCCGCGAGGTGACACTGGAGGTGGAGGCCGAGTATAAGACGCTGGCCGGCACCGGCTACAACGGAATCCCGGTGATCTCGACGCGAAAGTCAGCGAACCGGGTGCGGTTGAGCTTCGGCGAAGCGGCGGTCATTGCGGGCCTGATCACTTCCACCGAGGCGCGGACGCTCAGCGGGATCGCGGGACTCGCGCAGGTGCCGATGCTCGGCACGCTCACCAGCAGCAACACGCGGCGAAGGGAGGAAGCGGAGACAATGATCGTCATACGCCCGCGGCTGCTTGCGGCGGGCCCTTCCGAACTCGCTACACGCGGGATCTGGACGGGCAGTGAGAGCCGGCCCCGCGTCCCGCTGTGAGGCCTGTGGAGCGGTTGGCTACTCGGCCGGACAAGAGCACGGTCTGGCAACAAGCGCGCGGGCTGCCATCCGCGGCTGCCCCACGTTTCACAAGCTGCACCTGGTTGCAAACCGGCGCGCTGTTACCTTCAGTTCATGTCGCTCATGCTGGAAGAGATCCGGCAGCAGCCTAGCGCGCTCGAAAAAACGCTGCGCGGCGAGTTGCGGAACTTCGAACGGCTGAAGAAGCGCCTCGCAAACAAACCTCCGCGGCTCGTGCTGCTCGCCGCACGCGGGACATCGGATAACGCAGCCCAGTTCGGGCGGTATCTGCTCGAGATCGCAACCGGTGTCCCGGTGTCCCTGGCCGCCCCCTCGATTTTCACCCTGTATCGCGCCCACATGCGGCTCGAGGATGCGCTGGTCGTGGCGCTTTCGCAGTCGGGCGAGTCCACCGATACGAATTACGTGCTCGAGCAGGCGCGCGAGGCCGGCGCGCGCACGGTGGGAATAACGAACGAAGCGGAGAGCGCGCTCGCGCGCCTGGCCGAACACACGTTTGTCGTGCGAGCGGGAAAAGAAAAGAGCATCGCTGCGACCAAGACCTACACGGGGCAGATGATTGCGTTATATCTGCTGGCGTGGGCGCTCGGCGCGCCGGTGGATCTCGACGATCTGCGGCAGTTGCCGGCCCGCGCACAGGCGGCGCTCGGTTTCGAGCAGCAGATTGGCGATATCGCCGAGCGCTACACGTTCATGACAAGGTGTGTCGTCGTGGGGCGCGGGCTGAATTACTCGAATACTTATGAGTTCGCGCTCAAGCTGATGGAGACATGCTACGTAGTGGCCGAGCGCTTCTCTGCCGCGGACCTGCTGCACGGGCCCATCGCGATGGTGGAGACGGCCTTCCCCGTATTCCTGTTCGCGCCTTCGGGCGTAACGTGGCCGGGGCTTGCGGAGATGCTCGAAAAGCTGCGGAAGCTGAAAGCCGAGACGCTGGTCTTCACGGAT
This sequence comes from Bryobacteraceae bacterium, assembly GCA_035708545.1. GTDB lineage: Bacteria > Acidobacteriota > Terriglobia > Bryobacterales > Bryobacteraceae > DASSSG01. Next base: position 3,508 of record DASSSG010000701.1, read on the forward strand.
GCGAGCAATCGCGCCGCTCTCGCGCTCACGCGGCGGGCGATCTGCCTGCCGATGAAGCTCGCGCACAAAGGCGCCCTGCCGGAAGAGGTCTATACGCCTATCCCTTACATCATTCCGGCCCAGATGTTCGCAGCCCTGCTTGCGGATCAGAAGGGACTCGATCCCGACCGGCCGCGAACGCTGAGTAAGGTTACGCAGACCCTGTAGCAGGGCGCACGGCCGGCGCGGCCCGCAAGC
>DASSSG010000702.1:0-3431 GCA_035708545.1 Bryobacteraceae bacterium
TCGTCGTCTCACTCTCAATGTAGAAGGCGCGTTCGTCCATCCAACCTATAATAAGATTTGGACCTCGAAAAGGCACTGTTGCGCAAGGTCGGCGAGGCGGTGGCCCGGTACCGGATGATCCGGGATGGCGACCGCATCGCGGTCGGTGTTTCCGGCGGAAAGGATTCCGTCACGCTGCTCCACGCGCTCACGCTGCTCCGGGATCGCGCTCCGATCCGTTTTTCTGTTTGCGCGTTCACAATCGAGCAGGGCAAGTTCCTCGGTCCTGTCGGGCCAGTTGGCGAATGGATGCGGGAACGAGGTATCGAGTGGACGTATCGCGAGGACGCACCCTCACTGCGCCTGCTCGAGGGAAACCCCGATCACGGCTGCGATATGTGCAGCCGCTTCCGGCGGCGCGCTGTTTACGATCTCTGCCGCAGCCTGGGCGCAAATGTCATCGCGTTCGGCCACACCGCGGACGATTTCTGCGAAGCGCTGCTGCGCAACGCAATGTTCACCGGACGGCTGAGCGCTCTGCCGCCGGTGACGTCGTCACGGCGCGGCGAATTCCGGCTGATCCGGCCGCTCGTATTCGTGTCCGAGGATCTGACCCGCAGGTACGTTGAGCATCTTGGGGTGCCGGTGATTCCCTGCGGCTGTTCACAGAAAACCGGCACCGTCCGCCGTTCGATCAGGGACCTTTTCGCCGAATTTGAATCCGATTATCCGCACCTGAAAGAGAACCTGCTGGCAGCGATGAGCAATCTCGAGCCGCAGCGCCTGCTCGACACGCGGTACCTCGATCTGGATGCGATCGAGGAAAGCACGAACGACCTGCTGCCGGTGTTAACCGAAACGTAACAGGGCTTTCATTAACCCTGAGGAGCCGGGCTGAGAAGATGAAATTTCTCTCCGACAATCGAGTCATCTATCGAGGACGTGCGGTTATATGAGGCTGCTGCCCCGCGAGGAGAAGTTTTACGCGTTTTTCCTGCGCCAGGTGGAGTTCATCGTCGAGGCCGCGGTCACGCTCCACGATGGCGTGAAGGCCGGCAACGCGCATCTGGCTGAAGCTGCCGAGAAGGTCCGGCATCTCGAGCGGCGCGGCGACGAGATCATTCACGAGGTTTTTTCGACTCTGAATCAGACGTTCATCACGCCGCTCGATCCCGAGGACATCCACTCGCTGGCATCGCATCTCGATGACGTGCTCGATACGCTCGAGGACGGTGCGATTCGGATGCTCGACTACGGAATCGAGCCGATGCCGCCGGTGATTATCGAGCTTTTGACCGAGATCGTCGCGTGCGTGAAGGCGCTCGAGCGTGCATTCGACGCACTGAACAGGAACCAGAAAGTGATCGATCACTGCATCGAGGTCAACCATCACGAGGGTTTTGCGGACGAGATACTGCGGCGAGGCGTGCGTGAACTGTTTGCCAACGAGCGCGATCCAATCCGGATCATGAAGCTGAAAGAAATCTACGATTTCCTCGAAGCGACGACGGATCGCTGCGAGGATGTGGCGGATGCCCTCCAGAACGTTGTTGTGAAGAACAGTTAAGCCCGCATGGAGCTTACGGGACTCCACCTGTTCGTCGGCTTCATCATTCTGCTGGCTCTGATTTTCGATTTCATCAACGGCTTTCATGACGCCGCGAACTCGATTGCGACGATTGTCGCCACTCGCGTGCTGACGCCGTTTCAGGCGGTGGTCTGGGCCGCTTTTTTCAACTTCGTCGCGGCGTTCACGCTCGGTACGGGTGTGGCCAAGACCGTGGTTTCGCAGGTGCACCTCGAGTTCATCACGCTCAACGTTATCCTTGCAGGACTCGTGGGCGCGATCGCGTGGGATCTGATCACGTGGTACTGGGGCCTGCCAACAAGCTCGTCACACGCGCTGATCGGCGGGTACGCCGGCGCCGCGATGGCCGCGGCGGCGCTGAAGCGCGGACCCGGCACCATGTTCCAGGCTCTGAATACGACTACACTGTATCCGACTGTGGCTTTCATTCTCATCGCGCCGCTGCTCGGAGTGCTGCTCGCGTACGTCCTGATGATGATCATCTATTGGGTGTTCCGCACATTCTCGCCGGCGCGCATGGATTACTATTTCCGCAAGCTGCAGCTGCTTTCAGCAGCGAGCTTCAGCTACTCGCACGGGACAAACGATGCACAGAAGACGATGGGCATCATCACGGGCGTGCTGTTCAGCGCGAATTTCATATCTGATTTGACGGTGCCGGTGCCGGTCATCTTTGCGGCGCACGCGGCGATCGCGCTGGGGACGCTGAGCGGCGGGTGGCGCATCGTGCGCACGATGGGCAGCCGTCTGACGAAGCTGAAGCCTCGCGGCGGCTTCTGCGCGGAAACGGCGGCCGCCATATCGGTGCTGTTCTCAACGGAACTGAAGATGCCGGTCTCGACGACCCATACGATTGCGGGCGCAATTGCGGGCGTCGGGTCTATCCAGCGCATCAAGGCGGTGCGCTGGAGCCTCGCGCGGAATATCGTCTGGGCGTGGGTTATGACGATTCCCGCCGCGGCTGTGGTGGGAGCCATCTCGCTGCTGATCGTTCGCCTGTTTACCGCCAACATCTGATTGGTCGGGGCTACGCCGTGCCGTACCATGTCCGCCAGCGTTCGCGACTTTGTTCGCTGGCGGGCCACTGCAAGCAGAGGGTGTAGCCGTCCGGGCCGCACACGTACAACTGCTTCATCCCATACGGCTGAATCTCGGGCGGTTTCACATCCAGCCCCATGGGCACCGAGGTGCTGGTACGCTCCGTCAACGTCCGCACAACCGAAGAACAGCGCTGTGTCATGGTGGGCAGCTATGCGGCCGGGATCGGCAGCGAGCGGCCGGCTGCCGGGTTCGTACGCGGTGTTGAGCATGAGATCGATACCGTTCCTGCGCAGCAGCGCCCAGCCGAAATCGTCTCCGGGCGCGGATGTCTGAATGACCTCAAAACCCAGAACATCGCGATAGAAACGGATCGAGGCGGGCATGTCGAACACTGCCAGCAGCGGCGCGAGGCCGCGGATGTCAATCGCCATATCGGGCATATGATACGAGATATAGCTGTCGCGCGGTCGCTGTGCTACGTGTACTCTGCTTCTTGTTGCTGCTCGACGGCAGAACGAATTTCTTCTTCGGCTCGAAGCCAGTCGTCAACTTCGGAACCGGACTGGCTACCGCGGTCGATGTACAGTTCGTACGCCCGGCGGCGAATCTGCTGTTCGAGCTGTAGAGTTTCAGCGTCGGTCCTGGGCGGCCGTTCCCTGCCGCGCGCAGGTGCAGGCATGAGACACCTCCGACTCACTGTAGCGCCATTCAGGATCAAGACTACGTCAAAAACGTATGCCGCCACCGTGTGATAGAACCGGAGCAGACCCCGAGGCGCTCTCGGGACCGGGAGGATCACACGTGGACAGAAATCAGCTGACTG
>DASSSG010000703.1:0-4742 GCA_035708545.1 Bryobacteraceae bacterium
CTGGTTGTCGCGGGCATCGCTCTGTGGCGGCGCTCGCCTGCAGGGCCGGAGCGGGAGCGCTATACGATCCGCGGGCTCACCTTCGACGCCGCTGCGAATGTCTCCCCCGTGATTTCACCCGACGGCAAGCTGATCGCCTATGCCTCCGATCGCGGCGGCGAAGCCCAGTCCGAGATCTGGCTGCAGCAGGTCGCGGGTGGCGAACCCGTGCGGCTCACCAATGGACTCGGCCTCGCTCACGATCCCGTCTTCTCGCCCGATGGCAGCCGCATCGCTTTTCGCGCCGGGGTCGAGAGCACCACGATCTATATCATTTCGGCGCTCGGCGGTGCTCCGCGGAGAATCGCCGACTGCCGCTGGCCGCACTGGGCGCCCGACGGCACGCAGCTCTCCTGCATTAATCCCGCGAACAGCCGCATCATGATCGTCTCCGCATCGGGCGGCGCGCCGCGTGAAGTTCCGATGAAGCGCGGCGTCAGCGGCCGCGCCCTCTGGCTCCCGGACGGAAAGTTCTTCCTCTATGCGTCGAGGACTGCGGGCGCGGAAACAACCGGTCTTGAGTGGTACACGGTCGGCGTTGACGGCGGCGAGGAGTCCGCAACCGGCGCCGCCGCCGCGTTCAAAGCTGCCGGTCTCGACGCGGTCAGGCCGGAGAGCCTCGTCCTAGATGGTGTGCTCGCTTTCGCGGGCGGGTTTGACAGCGCAAACATCTGTCGCATACCGTTCGATTTCGCCTCACGGCGCGTTACCGGCGCTCTGGTCCCGATTACCGTCGCTCCTGGTGTCAACTTCTGGCCGACAGGTTCCGCGGACGGCCGCAGGATCGTTTTCGCCTCGGCCCAGCGCTTCAACTCCAATCTCTGGCAGATGCCGCTGGATGCCGCGAGCGGTGTGGCCGCGGGTGAGCCGCGCCGCATCACCGACGGTTTGCAGGAGCGTATCGCACCCTTCCCTATGCGTGACGGCACGCACATCGTCTATGTCGCAGGCATGGGGTCGTCAGTCGAGATCCGGCTGCGCAACCTGACTACCGCGGCGGAAACCAGGATCGCCGAGGCCGCTGAGGCCAGCCCGCCCGTGATCTCGGACGATAGCTCGCAGGTCGCCTGGGCGGTCATGGAGCAGAAGCGAATCTCGATCTACAGTGCACCGCTGCGCGGCGGCGTGCCCCGCCGGCTGTGTACGAATTGCGGCCGGCCGGTCGAGTGGTTCGCGAACGGCACGCGCCTGCTGTACGATCGCGCGGGTCCCGACCGCAACGAGATTCACGTTCTCGATATCGCCACTGGCCAGAGCAGAAAGCTGCTCGGCTATCCGAAGCACGAGCTCTTCACACCCCGGCTCTCTCCCGACGGGCGCCTGCTGTGTTTCACCGCCGTCATGGGAACGGTCGAACGCCGCATTTATCTCGCCCCGTTTTCTCCCGACCATGAGATCGATCAGAGTCAGTGGACCGTGTTCCTCGAAGGTTCGAACCTTCAGCGGCAACCCTTCTGGTCTGCGAATGGCCAGATCATCTACTTCCTGTCGGAACGGGATGCATTCCGCTGCGTCTGGGGACAGAGAATCAATCGCGAAACGCGGAAGCCGATCGGCGATGCCTTCGCCGTTCGCCACTTCCACCAGTTCCGAAACAATCTGCTCGATTTCGGAGACGTAGCGAACATCGGGCTCTCGGTAGCCGGCAACACCATGTTCATTGCCATCCGCGAAATCCAGTCCAATATCTGGCTCGCGGAACGGCAGTCACCGGGAGAGACGAAACCCAAACAGCCGTGATGGCGCGTCCTCCGGGAGCAGCCACAGCGTCCCATCGTTGATGGCCATTCCTTCGTGCGTCCACGCGACGCCCCGATCGGTCTTGCCGGCGAGCATCCGCCGAAGCGGACGGAAACTCGGATATTCGAGCCAGTCAATCGCTCCTGACCTGCCGGCGAGCAGTCCGCCTCCGACGAGTTGCCCGCCGGCGAACTTCAGATCCTGAAACGCGTTGCCACTCTCGTTCGACACCTTTCGAATGAGCTCCCCGCGGAGGTTCCACACGTAGAACATCCGCGCATCCCAGTTCGCGCCGATCAGATGTTCGGGCGTAACCGCAACGCACCCGATGTGGTCGTCCACGGCAAACTGGTACTCGACCGCGAGAGTCTTCTTGTTCCGCTTCTGAATCACCGAGCTGCTCTCTTTTCGATACTCCGCGACCGGGACCCACAGCGACCTCTCGTCAGCGGAAATGCCGCCCGGATGGTACCGAATTCCGTCCTGCACCTCGACGCTCCGCGACAACTTCCCGTCCGGCAGCGAGAACTCCATCAGCAACCCGCGCCTGCCGGCCGTGTCCACGGAACTTACCCACAGCTTCGAGCGCTCCACGACGATGCCCTGCACGTGGTAAGTGTTCGCGGCGAGGGATATCGTCTCCAGGCGCTCGAGCCCTTCCAGCGATTGCGCTGCCGCCAGTCGAACCAGCAGGAGGAGTGCGCAGATTCCGCGGCAGTGTTTGGCGATGCGGGAGTCGCCCTCCATCAAAAACCGAGCCGCCCCTGCACCACGCCCGAAGGCGAGCGCTCTTCGAGTGCCCACCGCTGATTTCGCACCATTGCCGCGAGTAACTGCCAGCTTGGACCCGGAGTATCTCGCCACGGCGCCGGAATGGTGATTATGCAGTACGAAAGCGAAGCGGCATCGTAATGGAAGAACCCCGCCTGCCGAGGTTGCAGCGTTCTCCACTGCTCGGGTGAGGCCCGTCCCGCCTCCACCAGTCCGCACTCGGCTGGTATCTCAGACGCTCCGACCAGCCCCGCGGGCGTGACGAAATAGAACTCGTTCGAGTACCGCATGCCAACGCGCCGCTTCAGCGGCTGTTTGAGTTCCGCGAGAAAATCCGGCCGGCTGACCTTCACCTCGTAGCAGATGCGCTTCATCGCCGTGTGCGGAAGCGTGTTGAGAGCGAATGCATCCACCCTCTGCGCGCTGCCGTTGCGCCGGCCCGTCCCGACCCGCAACTCGCGAAAGAACAGCCACTCGGCCGGGTTCGCGTGCAGCGAGCGTTCCACAATATCGAGCAGGTCCCTGGCTCCACAAGCGGGAGCAGCCGAGGCGGGAGCGGCAACAGCCATGGTCACAAACCCGAAGCCATTCCGTGATCGTACCTGCCCATCAGCACGTATTCGATATTCATAGCAACGAATACATGGTCAGGCTTGCCGTACAGTTCGTAAACGTGCTTCGTGTACTCGAACGCGGCCGGCATGTGGCCGTGGAAATTCAGACGCCGCGGCGCGAGCAGCGCAGCCGCTTCGCTCAAATCGGTGTGCCGCATGATGTTCAGGAAAATGGGGACCTCGCGATGGCTCGAGGGAGCATCCATCAGCATGACCTGATGAACACGTGGCTCGAGGATCGCCGCGTACAGCCCGAGCGCGCCCGATACTCCGCGGCCCAGCACCATGATGCGCTCGGGATCGACGCCGTTAACGGCGCGCAGCTGTTCGAACGCGCGTAGCACGTCGCGCAGTCGCATCGAATCGACCGTCTGACCCGTATGCATGGCATTCCGCAGCGTGTCCTTCCAGAATGATCGGGGCCACGGGACTTCCCCCACGCCGCGCGGCCAGACGATCATGCGAACCGATTCGTTCCGGCGGTTCACGCCGCTGAGAACGCCGCGGATGTAGGCGAGATCCTCGCCGTCGGAGGCGATGTAGAGGAGCCCCGGCGCTGTCGTCTCCGTCTTCGGCCTGCCGAGAATCTGCGTACGCACGGGAACCCCGTCATCTTCGGCGGGCAGCAGTTTCCGAATGCTCGCGTTCAGCTCCACCCTGCGCTTCTCCCAGTCCGCGAGCGTCGCAAACCGGCCCGATGGCGGCCGCGTCGTGAATATCTCATGGATGCGAAAGTTGATCGCACCGCTCGGTGGCGCGCCGCCGAACACCGACAACTGCTCGGCCGGCGCGTCGCTGTAATCCATATCGAGCCTGCGCTCGGCGACTTTCATCAGGTGCTTGTCGAACCAGCGGATCGCCTGTTCGCGCAGCAAGTCCGAGTCTTTGTGATCCGTGTCCACGACGATGTTGCCGAACGCGCCGGTTGCTCCGTAGCTCCGGTATAAAGCGCCGACGCGCTGCTCGAACTCCTCGTAACCAGCAACAGGAAACAGCCGGTCCCTGCTCCCATGCGCCATCAGCAGCGGCCGCGGCGCAATCAGCGCGCCCTGATGCAGCATGTCGTGGGCATGGCTGTTGATCGGGAACATGCAGTCGCAGTGCAGCCGCTGCGTATTCTCGCGAAGATTAGCGGCGTAGGTGCTGATGCCCATGACCGGCACTACAACCTTCACCCGCGGGTCCACCGCCGCTGTGAACCAGCTCATCGCCGCCCCGCCCGATCGTCCGGTCATACCAATGCGGTCTTTATCGACCTCGGGCCTGCTTTCGAGATAATCGATCGCGCGCATGGCATTCCACACCTCCGGCCCCGCGGGCGTGTAGCCGCGCGAGTACCAGTCGAACATCTCCTGCGTTTCGACACCGTGGTGCATCGCGAACGTCTCGGCGATCTGAATCGAGTCCAGAATGAACGCAACGTAGCCGTTCTTCGCGAATGAGATTCCGTGCCGCTGATACTGAGTCTTGTCGCCATGCGGCGAGTAAGAGTGCCCACACACATACACGATCGCCGGAACTCTGCCGGTTCTTTGCTTCGGCACGTACAGATTGCCTGTAACGTAGAACTCAGGCATG
>DASSSG010000704.1:0-3137 GCA_035708545.1 Bryobacteraceae bacterium
TCCCTTACGGTTGCGGCTCAGAAACGATCCTTCCGAGCCGCGCGCGTCAGCAAGCGGTATCGGGGACTTGGCAACCGCTCCCTTACGGTTGCGGCTCAGAAACGAGCCTTCCGACCCGCGCGCGTCAGCAAGCGGTATCGGGAACGCCACACCAGGTGATAGCATTTTCCGGAGCACGCATCACAGGCCGGGGGCAGATACAGCATGAACCGCCGTACATTTCTGCAAGCCGCAACCGCCGCCTTGCTCGGCAATGGGTCGCATAACGCGCAGAGCCGGCGCCCGAATTTCGTCCTGATTTTCGCGGACGACCTCGGTTACGGCGATCTCGCGTGCTACGGGAGCACGACCAATCAGACGCCAAATCTCGACCGAATGGCGGCCGAGGGCGTTCGCTTCACCGACTTCTACGTGCCGATGCCGTTCTGCGCACCATCACGGGCGGCGCTGCTGACCGGACGCTACCCGTTCCGGACCGGAGTCACGGGAAACCCGGCGCCGGACTCGGGCATCAACGACATCGGCCTGCCGTCGTCGGAGATCACGATCGCCAAGGCGCTGAAGCCACGCGGCTATACGAGCATCTGCATCGGCAAATGGCACCTCGGCCACACGCCCGAGTTCCTGCCGCGGCGCCGGGGCTTCGATGAATACTACGGAATCCCCTACTCGAATGACATGCGGCCCGTGCAGATCGTGCATAACGAGCGGGTCGCGCAGTATCCGGTAATTCAGGGCAATCTTACGCGAGATTACACGGGGCGTGCGGTCGAGTTCATGGAGCGTAATCGTGAGAAGCCGTTCTTCCTTTACCTGCCGCATGCGATGCCGCACAAGCCGCTCGCCGCTTCAGAAGAGTTCTACACGCCGCATACGCCCGGGGATCTGTACGCCGATGTCATTCGCGAGCTCGACTGGTCAGTGGGGCGCATCCTCGCGCGCATCCGGGAGCTGGGGCTGGAAGACAACACGCTGGTAATGTTTGCCTCCGATAACGGACCGTGGTTCGGGGGCAGCACCGCCGGCCTGCGCGCGATGAAGGGCTCCACGTTTGACGGCGGCATCCGCGTGCCGCTGATCGCGCGCTGGCCAGGTCGCATCCCGGGCGGGCGCGTCAACAAAGAGGTCTGCGCATCGATCGATATGTTCCCGACGATCTGCGGGCTCGCGGGAGCAGCCGTGCCGACCGATCGTGTGATCGACGGCAGAGATATCTTCCCGCTGATGTCATCGGATACCGCCCGCAGCCCGCATGAGGCGATCTTCGCGATGTCGGGTCCGCAGTTGCACGTGGTGCGCTCCGGCAGATGGAAGCTCCACGTGCGAGCGCCGGCATCCGGTTTTCAGCGCATGGACGACGCCGCAGCCGCAAAATGGTTGGACCTGCGCGGACCGGACGGCATCACGATGATCGCACCGTTCGAGCAGGCGAGGCCAAACCAGTATCCAGGTGTGCATACCGGAGACGCGGCAAAACCGATGATGCTGTTTGACATGGAAAACGATCCGGCGGAGCAACACGATATCGCTGCCGAGCACCCACAGATTGTCGCGCGGTTGCGCGGCCTGTTCGATAAGCTCGATGCGGAGGTGCCGCGCGCAGGCCGCCCCGAACGCCATGGCGGCGGCGGTATACGGCGCCTCAGCGGAGGTGAGCTGCGTTACGACGTGGAGCCCGCGGCAAGCCGGACAGCGGATCAGCCGCGCAGACCAGGCAGGAGATGACGCCGATGCCGCGAGTCGTACCACTGCTTTTCCTTGCCGCGTTTTCCTCCGCGGCTCAGGTGGTGAGCGGCACCATCGCCGGAACCGTCAGCGACCAGGCCGGCGCAGTCGTTCCCGCCGCGAAGGTCGTGCTGGTAAATCAGGGCACGAGCTTCACGCGCGAGGTGACCACGAACGCCAACGGGCAGTATGTCGCCTCGTCCATTCCCACCGGCGAGTACGCGATCACGGCCGAGCAAGCGGGATTTCAGAAGCTGCGTCGCACGGGCATCCGGCTGACCGCAGCCGATGTACTCACCGTGGATCTGCAACTAAGTGTGGGCAGTGTTCAGGAAACGGTCGAGGTTACCGCGACTGCGCCGCTGATTCAGTCCCAGACCGCGGCTGTCTCGTCCCTGGTCACCAATCAGCAGATGGTGGAGATGCCGCTCAACGGGCGGACGTTCACGGCGCTGGTTCTGCTGAGTCCCGGAGCATACACGGGTTCGAGCGGAAACCTGACGACCTCGCCGTATGCGATGCGCGGGAATGCGAATATCAGTGTCAACGGATCCAGCGCCCAGAACAACAGTTACCTGATCGACGGCATGGTGAACCGCAACCTGTGGCTGAGCACGCTCATCATGGTCCCCACGGTAGATTCAATCCAGGAGTTTCGTGTACTTACCAGTAATTACTCGGCTGAGTACGGCGTTGCGGCTGGCGCCATCACCGTGGTTCAGACGAAGTCCGGCACGAATGATTTTCACGGGAGCGCGTACGAGTTCTTCCGCAACGACAAGCTGGATGCGAACACATTCTTCAACAACCGCGCTCGCATCGCGAAGCCGGCGTTCCGGCGGAATGAATTCGGCGGCACGTTCGGCGGACCGATCCTGCGCGATAAGACATTCTTCTTCGCCGACTATCAGGGCATCCGCATCCGGCAGCCGCGGAGTACAGTGGCGACCATTCCTGCTTTGGCTCAGCGCGAGATGGTCCGCACGGGGGATTTCAGCGCGCTCGGCGCTGTAATTTACGATCCGCAAACGACCGCGGCCGCGCGCACGGCATTCCCGGGCAACAGAATTCCACGGGAGAGACTCGACCCCGCCGCGGTGAAGCTGATAACGCTGCTGCCGGACCCGACCTCCTCCGGAGCTACCCGCAACTTCGTTTTCAACCCGACAATCGAGCAGCGCACGGATCAGTTCGACGTGCGCGTGGATCAGAATATCGGAACGGCGGATCGGTTGTTCTTCAAATACAGCTACGACGACACGAACCTGCTGACGCCGGGACTGCTGCCGATGCGTCCCGGCTCGGGCATCTCCGCCAGTTCGTACCTTTCGGCCGACGGTGCTTCGACGGGTACTCAGACACCGCTGCGGAACCAGTCGGGAACTCTGAACTATGTACGAGTATTCTCGCCG
>DASSSG010000705.1:0-9677 GCA_035708545.1 Bryobacteraceae bacterium
AAATGTGAGGGACGGGCTGGCGCCGTAAGCTTCATCGCCATACGGAGCTCGCGTCAGCGCTGTGCCGGCACCCAGCGCGAAGAACACCAGCAGCAGAGCTGTAAGGATCCGGAGCACAGTTTTTCGTTTAGGGTCTGCAGATTGTGTATTCCTCATGTGTCAATCCCGGACGACGGCTGCCAAAAGCCCAGAACCACTATAGAACCAGTGTTTACACCGCTGTTGGGAGGCGGCCGAGCCGCCGATGATTAGACGGGCCGGAGTGTACCGACACACGCGACGGTATAACCTCTTTTCATTTCACGAGTGTTTCAGACCGTTCAGCCCTGCGCTGATTATAATGACATGAGTCAAACCGTGTCTAAAGCCGAATCTGCTTGTGAGGGGCGCTGCGACCGGCCGCCCGGATCGTAACAGTCGCGAACACCTCAGGAAGGAGAATGGTGGATAATGCAGAAACCGATGCAGACCACTGCTGCGTCTCCCCAGTTCGTCGAGGGCCGGCGTGCGTCCCGAGTCATCGTCTTGCTGCCCGCCTACAATGAAGCGGCGAATCTGCCGGGGCTCCTGGACCGCATTTGCGATCACCTGTGGGAGGATCGATTCAATTTCATCATCCTGGTCGTTGATGACGGGAGCGCCGATGCGACACCCAACATCCTCGCCGACTACAGTTCGCGCATTCCGCTTACGACGTTGCGGCATGAGGTGAATCAGGGGCTCGGCAGCTCGATCCGTGATGGCCTGTTTCAGGCATCGGCGATGGCCGAAAAGCGCGACATCATTGTGACGATGGATGCCGATGAGACACACACACCGGGACTCATTCTGCGAATGGTTCACATGATCCGTGAAGGACACGACGTGGTAATCGCGTCACGTTACCAGCGTGGTTCCCGCGTGTACGGCCTTTCGGCGCACCGGCGGTTTGTCAGCCGGGCAGCCTCGCTACTGATGAGGGTTCTGTTTCCGATTCCCGGTGTATCCGATTACACGTGCGGGTATCGTGCGTATCGCGCCGAAGTCCTGCAGCAGGCGTATGAACGTTATGGCCGGGACCTCGTCGATCAAAGCGGATTTCAGTGCACGGTGGATATCCTGCTGAAGCTCCGGACAATGCCGATCATATTCGGCGAGGTTCCATTTATACTTCGGTACGACCTGAAACAGGGACAGAGCAAGATGCGGCTGATGAGAACCGCCCTGGAAACACTCCGGCTGCTGATATTGCGGAAATTCAGACAATGAGCAGCTCTGCGGGGGAGCCCAATTTCGGGCCGGATTATTTCTCGAAGGTTTACCGTGATTACGGCAGGCAAAATCCTCCTTACAAACTCCGCTTCTACCGGGAGATGCTCGCGCGCCATATCAGTCCGAAAGATGACGTGGCCATACTGGATGTCGGCTGCGCCTTCGGTGACTTCCTGAGTTCGCTTCCACGGACGTGGAAGCGGCATGGGATCGACATCAGCTCGTTTGCAATCGCGGAAGCGCGCCGAAAACATCCCGATATCGAGTTCGCCGCGGCCACTCTTGAAACGAATCCATTTCGCGGCCCGTTCGATGTGGTCACGTCGTTTGACGTGATCGAACATATTGCGGATCTCGACCTGGTCGCTGCTTCGGTTAAAGCACTGCTCAGGGCGGGCGGTGTGTTTATGCTCGTTGTTCCGGCCTACGATGGTCCGATTGGGCCGGTGGTGCATGTGCTGGATCGAGACCCAACGCACGTGCACAAGCGCAGCCGGCGTTTCTGGCTGGAGTGGGCCGCACAGCACTTTCGTGTACGCCGCTGGACAGGAATATACCGATTCTTGTTGCCGGGCGGCTTATACGTCCACGCGCCGCTCCATGCGCTTCGCGCATTCAGTCCCGCGATTCTGGTTGTGACGACGACTGAGCCATCACCGCGCGACCGCACCAGAGCAGCGGTCAGCGCCGTGACTCCGTGATCGCGCGGCGTCTGAACGAACGTCACCTGCAAGAGCTGATAAGCACCGTAACAATCGCGCATGATCCGCGGCCCGTGGGTGAATGCTCGCGGCGGCTTGCGAGAGGTTCAGCTGATCGGCGCGCGTCATCCACACGAGCACCGCGATGGCCAGCAAGCCTGGGCGCGAGGACGATCGCGGCGCGCCCCAGGAAACCATCATCGCGTGGCTGCGTTGCGGATGAACACGAACTCGTTACAGCCGAGACTGCCGCCGCAGGTTTTTATGCGCGCCAGCGAAAATCCGCGCCCACGAAAGAAATCGAAGATCTCCTCCGGCCTGGCAACTTCGAAGGGATAGCCGCCGACCCAGTCGACCACATCGCGCCATGCGGACATGCCGCGCTGTTCTTTGTAAGTGCGGAACGTGTGAAACGGCCGGCCGCGGAGGAAATCTTTGACAATCGGCCGCCAAAACAAGTGCGCGGCGCAGGGCCACACTACGAGAAAGCGCAATCGGTTCGGAAGCTGGTTGTAGGCCCGCTTGACGGCAAGCCAGCGGCGGCTGATGTTGCCCTGGTCATTGTAGATGGCAATGAACAACCTGCCTCCGGGAGCGACCAGCGGCGCCACGTTGCCGAGCGCCGGCCACATCTTTCCTGTGTGGTGCAGCACGCCCCACGAATAGACGACATCGAAGCTGCCGAGAGCGGACAGAAAAGCGGCATCGAGCACCGAGCCCTGGCGAACCGTCCACGAGGCATCGCCGGGAAAATAGCGCCGCCGCAGCTCCGCGGTGCACGCGGCGGAATGCGGATCGTAGTCGAACGAGACGACACGCGCCCCGAGCCGCCGGGCTGCCAGGCTGAACAAGCCGCTGCCTGAGCCGATGTCAACGAAGGACTTGCCTTCAAGACTGTCGGTCTCGAGCATATCTTTCAGCGAAGTTTCAGCCACGCGGATGCGTTCGTCACTCAATTGCGACAGGAACCGCTCCCAGTTACGGCCGAACTCGAATCGCTCGCCTGCGGCAACTTCGCTGCCATGCGCGGCAGCGACATCGGCCGAGGTCGCCGCAGCAGTTTCCTGTCCGACCTTCTCCGGCATCGACTTCAATCGTACCCGACCATAAATCGATGGCTTGTTACATTGGGTATTCCCATCCGATGAACGCAGCCAGCCTCAAGCGAACTGCCCTGGCGGCGGTGAGGTCCGCGGGTGTGTTCGAGCTTACGGCGCGCACGCGCTGGCGCTCATCGCGGTTGCTCATACTCGGCTATCATGGCGTGTCGCTCGCCGACGAGCATGAATGGGATCCAGCCCTGTTCATTACTCCCGCGACTCTCGACGCGCGGCTGCAGGCGCTGCGGAGGAGCGGAGCGGCAGTACTGCCGCTCGGTGAAGCCGTCGAGCGGCTGTATGCGGGCACGCTGCCCGCCCGGGCCGTGGCGCTGACCTTCGATGATGGATATTACGATTTCCGCCGTCTCGCGTGGCCGCTGCTGAAAACATACGGAGTCCCGGCAACGGTATATCTCACTACTTATTACTGCGAAGACAACCGCCCCGTCCCGGGAATCACGCTCTCCTACATGCTCTGGAAGGCGCGCGAGCGTCCGGTCCGAATCACTGCTCTGCCGGGTTTTCCTGGCACGCTGGCTCTCGCCGATGCTGGCACCCGCGCGAACGTCGTCAAGGCCTTTGCGATCTTCGCGGACGAAAGCCGACTGTCGGCGGACGATAAGGATGCCCTGCTTCGACAACTCGCGCGCGAGCTCGGTTTTGATTACGACCGCTTTCACGCGGAACGGATTCTGCACGTCATGAGGCCGGAAGATGCGCGAGCGCTTGCCGCCGACGGTGCTGACATTCAGCTGCACACTCACCGGCACAGGGTTCCTCGCGATGCGACGCTGTTCCGGCGCGAGATCGAGGACAACCGGTTGCGCATCGAAAGCTTCACCGGCCGACCGGCAACCCACTTCTGTTTTCCGAGCGGCGAGTGGCACCGGGAAGCATTATCCTGGCTGCCGGCGCTGAACGTAAAATCCGCTGCCACCTGCAAGCCGGGTATTGCCTCACGCTCCAGTGAGCGCCTGCTTCTGCCGCGCTTTCTCGACCATTCGCGCGTCAGCCAGGCGGAATTCGAGGCCTGGGTCTCGGGCGTCGGACATGCTATCCGCAGAAGATAGCGGCGGCGTGTTACGGCCCCCTTGCGCCGGACGCAAACAGAAGCTGCCGATATACTGAAGCAGTGCGCAGGCGCACAGACATGTCATGGACATAGCGGTTTTCGGTCTCGGTTACGTCGGGTGCGTTTCGGCCGCGTGCCTGGCCGAGATCGGGCACAAAGTCATCGGCATCGATCGCGACGAACACAAGGTCCGGAGTATCGCCGAGCATAAGGCTCCGTTTTACGAGCCCGGACTCGAGGAACTCGTGGCCGCACACACGAGCAGCGGACGGCTGACGGCGACTACGGATACTGCAAAAGCGCTGCGTGCTGCTGATGTGGCCTTCGTGTGCGTCGGGACCCCTTCACAACGCAACGGTAACATCGGCCTCGAGCAATTGCGTCGTGTCATCGCCGATATTGCCGCGGCCGCCGAAGGCCGGACGAAGCCGATGGTGGTTGCGGTTCGTAGCACCGTCTTTCCCGGCACGTGCGAGGAGGTCGTCATACCCCTGCTGGCCGGAGTGCCGGCGGCGCGCGTAGTCTCGAATCCCGAATTCCTCCGCGAGGGTATTGCGGTAAAGGATTTCATGGAGCCATCATTGCTGGTCATCGGCGGCTCCGATACGGCTGCGGTACGCACGGTCGCCGATCTCTATACCTCTCTGCCGGTGCAGCCGTGCCTGGTCTCGCTGCGCACCGCGGAGATGATCAAGTACGCGTGCAACGCGTTCCACGCCGTCAAGATCGCCTTCGCTAACGAAGTCGGCGCGCTCAGCGATGTGCTCGGCGTCGACGCGCATGAAGTCATGGACACGCTCTGCCGGGACGTAAAACTGAACGCCTCGGCGGCGTATCTGCGGCCGGGTTTCGCCTTCGGCGGCTCCTGCCTGCCCAAGGACCTGCGCGCTCTGGTGTATCGCGCACGCCGCCTGGATCTCGAGCTCCCACTGCTCGAATCGGCACTGCCGAGCAACGAGGCGCACCTGCGGCGCGGCATCGACGCTGCTCTCGATCTTCCGTACCAGCGGGTCGGCGTGGTTGGGCTCGCTTTCAAGGAGAACACCGACGACCTCCGCGAAAGCCCTGTGGTTTCGCTGCTGGAATACCTCATCGGCAAGGGCCGCGAGGTCCGCGTCTATGATCCGCAGATTCGCCTCGAAAACCTGTACGGAACCAACCGCAACTTCATCCTCGACGCGATTCCGCACATCAGCCGCGTGATGCAGCCAACCCTGGCCGGTGTCCTCGACTGGGCCGAGTGCGTTGTGGTGGCTCAGAAACCGTCAGCGGACGCAGCATCGGCGATTGCGGCCAGCGGTCTGCCGGTGCTGGACGTCGTGAAATGCGGCGAATTCGGCGGCGTTGCGGCGCGGTGGACGGCTGCGGCGCCCGTCTCGGCATGAGGAGCGCCGACGAGCAAACGGCGGAGGCATTGTGAGCGCTCACGCAACCGTACGAACGGGCGTGCGCGCGGGCGAAATCGCCAGCTACACCGTGCAGGGGCTGAGCGCGCTCGAAGCGGCACTGACATCGGATCCCCTCAATGCGTGGGAGTCGCTGCTCGATGCGGACCCATGTGCGACCCTTTTTCAGTCGCCGGTTTGGTGCATGCCATGGTATCGCAGCTACCTCGATTTCGAGCCGCTGGTTCTCGTCGTCACGTCGGGCAGCGAACTCGCCGGAGTCGTGCCGCTTGCGATCGAGAACGCGACCGGCCGGCTCACCTTCGCCGGCGATAACATGACCGATTACCGCGACGTGGTCACACGTCCTGAATGGCGCCGCGAGGTTGTCGGCGAGTTCCTGCAGCTCTACAGGAGCCGTGGGGGCTCTGGCGTCTTTCATTTCGGCTCGACGCTGCCCGAATCGGAAACACCTGGGGTTCTGCTTTCCATGGCAGGTGCCTGCGGTTTGCGGACCGTTGCCCGGCAGCACTATGGCTGGCGCTGGTGGCCATACGAGCAGACCGAGGATCCTCTCCGCAGGAAATCGGTCCGTTACCCGCTTAACTACTTCCGGCGCCAGGGTGAACTCACGGCCGAACGCGTGGTGACAGATGAGCAGTGGGAACGATTCAAGCGGGATTTTTACGTGCAGCACTCGCTGCGGCAGATTTTCGCCGGCCGTCCTGTATCGTTCGACAGTCCGCAAAAGCGCGAGTTCCTTGAACGTGTCTTCCGAAGCCGGTATGGTCACGTTACCGCTCTGTGGCTCAATGGCGAACTGATCGCCGGCCACGTCGGTTCGGTATACAAACGCGTCTTGTACTGGGGCGCGCCATCGTTCGATGTCCGGTATCGCCAGTATTCGCCCAATCTCGTCCTGCTCGTCCTGACAATGAAGAATGCTGCGGAATGGGGGTTCGATGGTATCGACCTGACCATCGGCAAGGGCGACCTGAAAGAGCGTTTCAGCACCAGCCGGGTTGACCTGCCGTGGATCGAGTTATATGCTCGCCAGCACGCCTATTTTCTCCGAAAGGGCAGAATAGCGCTCGCAGGAGCCGGGCGCGCCGTTGCCCAACGGATCCGCGGCGAGAATGCGTGGGAGAAGCGGTTCAAACCTTTCGCGGCCCGGATCGCGCACAAAGCTTCGCGGGCTCGGGAGATGGGACTGGCCGGCGCAATCCTTCACACCGCGAAGCTCGGGGTCGCAAAATTCGGCGAGCACACGCGCGGCATCGTGTTCATGGCACGACCGGAAGATGTCCGCGAAATCAGCGCCGCGCTGCAAGCCGGCGAGATCTGCGAATATCACGACAACGAGCTGCGGGATCTCGCGAAGAGAGACGTATGGAATGACAGCGTAGCGCGGGAGATCGCCACCAAAGTGCGCAGCTTTACCGATATCGTGCGGGTGGGGCGCACGCTGCATACCGTTGTTGTGAACGACCGCCTCGCTGGATGGGGTTTGTCCTACTGGCCGACCGAGCCGGCGCGGCTCACAGAAGTGGGCAACGCGCGACTCGAGTACCCGCCGGACTCCGTATCCCTCTATGACTTTTACACGCTCCCCGAGTTTCGCGGCCGCCGACTGTATCAGTCATTGCTCACGTATATACTTCGCAAGCGGTTTCGTGAAGGTGCGAAACAGGCCTACATCACCGTGCTCGAGCGGAACGTCGCGTCACGGAAGGCGATCGAGCGTGTGGGGTTTCGTCCGGTTTGCATCAACGAGTTCACACGGTTCCTGCGATGGAAGAAGCTGCGGTCCCACAGTTGTTGACCGAGTATCAGGTATATGTGCTCGAGGAGTGGAACCGGTTCACTTCGGATCCGGCACGGCCTGAGGCTACGCTCGATGCGGCGAGCGGACTCGATGTGTCCCGTGTGCTCGACATCGGCTGTGGAGCCGGACAGGAGATGCTGCCGTTCATCGAGCGCGGTGCGGCTGGAATCGGACTCGATCCCGCTCCGGAAACGGGGAGTATGCGGCGCCTCTTACCCGAACACCGGTCGGTCACGTTTGTGCGTGGGATGGCCGAGCACCTTCCCTTTGCCGAAGCGAGTTTCGACATAATCATCTGCCGCGTAGCGCTGCCTTATATGAACAACAAACGGGCGCTTGGCGAAATGGCGCGAACCCTGCGATCGAGAGGGCGGTTGCTGTTGAAGATTCATGCGGCGCCCTATTACACGCACAAGTTCGGCGAGGGGATTCGCCGCCGCGATCCGCTGTTCTCGATCCATGCGGCGCGCGTGCTCGCCGAAGGAATCTTGTATCACCTGATCGGCCGGCAGTTGCGGGTCCTCAGTGGTGAAACGTTTCAGAGCGAGCGGCTGCTCGGCCGTGAACTCCAGCCCCTCGGCCTGCGGATCACGGGACACATGCGCGATACAAACCCGCTTACACCGTCTTTCATCATTGAGAAGATTCTGTAGACCGCGGCTGCCCGCGGCCGGCGAACTCATTCACAGGAATACTGCTGCCGCCCGGCAGGTATGTCCGTGAGTTTTGACTGAACCGCAGCCGCCGTATCCATGTGAAGAGGATTCCACGATCCTCGCCAGTAACGCAGAACATGAACGCGAGGATGAAGTATGCAGAACCGAGGATCGCAGCAGCCGAGACTAACTCGAGCCACGTGTTGCCCGGCAGAAACGAATTACGCAACACCAGCGCCAGCGCCAGAATCGGGACCGCTGTGCTCAGGGGGCGTGTGTAGATGTCGTGCAGGTAGCGCTGAACCGGAACCCCGATCACTCTGCTCGTCAACCATGAGGCGAAAATCGCCCGATTGATGATGAGCCCGATCGTGCTCACCCAGGCAGCGCCGAGAATGCCAAACCTCGGGATTACGATGATCATGGCCGCGACGCCGGCGACGGCCTCGACAAACGTCGCGCGTGAATAAGCCTGGTGGCGACCCAGCCCCTGCAACAGCATGCTCGAGCTGAACTGGCCCACGATCGCGAGCAGGCTCCCTGCCAACAGCACTGGCAGGACCGGCGCGGACTGGGCGGCAAACGCGGCGCCCACCCATACGCGGAGCAATTGCGCTCCGTACGTCCATAAAACGATCGCCAGAGGCATGTAAAGCATCAGGCAGTACCGGTTCGGATAGATAGCAAGGCGAACCAGCGCCCGCAGGTCGTTGCGCGCGGCAAGCTCCGCTGCATTGGCGCTCGTGACCAGGCCGATGCGGCCAACCATCTCGACGGTGTACACCAGGAGCCGGACAGGCAGAGTGTAGTAGCCGACAAAAGCTGTCGGCCGGAAATGGCCGATCAGGATCGGCGCGCTTTGGTTAGCGATCTGGACGGAGATGGTCCCGAGAAAGGTATGAAATCCGAACCGGGCCATTTGACCGAGCACCTGGCGATTTGCGAAACGGGGAGAGATCTCGTGGCATGCGAACAAACGCCGGTAGTTCCAGTAGTGCAGTGCATATGTCAGGCACTGGCTCGCAACTACCATCAACCCGATATCTACAAGTCCCCTGCCGTAGTACAGCAGGACAAACGTGCCCGCCGTGCGCACCACGGTGCCCAGGATGCCAACCCGGTTGGTGAGATCAAAGCGCTGTACAGCGTCGACGGCGGCACCGAAGACGTTGAACACCGCTCCGAGGCACCAGCTTGCCGTGATGAGCACGACCAAACGCGGAAATGTGGTGGCATATCCCGGCTCGATCTGAAAGAATTTGTCCAGCTTCGGCGCGATTACCAGCACCGCCGCCAGGATGACGGCGCCGATCAGGGCGGCGTACGTGATAGCGGTGTTTACCACTTCGCGCACTTTGTCGTGTTCGCCGGTGGCCGAGTGGTGCGCTACATACTTGACCGTCGCGGATCGAAAACCCAGATCGGTGAGCCAGTAGTACTCGACAATCGCAAACGACAATGCCCAGATGCCGTAACCATCGGCGCCGAGCTTTCGAATCAGGTATGGCGAGAGCAGCAGCCCCGCAACCAGTCCGACGCCGACGCCGAGCCAGTTCCACACGACATTCACGATGAACCGAGCGGTCCGAGTCATCTGGAAGAGCCGGCGAGCGGAAGCACGTTTCCTCTTGCGAGTGGCGCGAGCAACTCTGATTATCGCAATGCGCCTCGCCGCAACGTGCCGATC
>DASSSG010000706.1:0-4837 GCA_035708545.1 Bryobacteraceae bacterium
TACCGCACTCCGGGCAGAATTTCGCGGTGCGCGGCATCTTGTTGCCGCATTCCACGCAGAACTTCGTCTCTCCGGCAGCAGGAGTTCCAGAGGCGGGCGGCGGAGCTCCGCCCGCTTCGGGAGCAGCAGGAGGCGGAGTGGACTGAGCCGAGCCGCCCGGCTGCGGTGGCCGCATGGCATTCATCATCGTCTGCGCCATCGCCATACCCGCACCGAGACCTGCGCCGATGCCGGCAGCCCCTCCACCCTCGTTGCCCGCGGCAATTGGCATCGATTCGGCGACCTGAAACTGCGTGTAGCGGCCCATATCGCCGATCATGGTCATGCCGATGCGCTGATCGAGCCGCTTCTGCAGCTCTTCGGGAAGCGAGAGATTCTCGACCACGAAGGTGTCGAGCGTGACTCCCAGCTCATTGAAAACAGGGCGGAGGTGGTTGGCAATCACCTGCCCGACTTCCACCATGTTCGCAGCCATATCGAGGAACGGGATCTGAGATTCGGCGAACGCGTCAGACATGCGTCCGATAATCGTGTTCCGCAGCTGCCCTTCGAGATCGGCGGCGCGATAGATGTCGCGAGTGCCGCTTACTTTCGTGTGGAAGGTTCGTGGGTCGGTCAGCCGCCATGAATAGATACCGAAGCCGCGGAGCCGGATAGCGCCGAACTCACGATCGCGGATCGTGATCGGGTTCGGTGTCCCCCACCGCTGATTCGTCTGCAGCCGGGTGGAGAAGAAGTAGACATCGGACTTGAAGGGCGACCGGAACATCTTGTCCCAGTTCATGAGGTTCGTGAGCAGCGGAAGCGTATGAGTGGTCAGGCTGTACAGACCGGGGCCGAGGACGTCGGCCATCCGGCCTTCGTTGACGAACGCCGCCATCTGGGATTCGCGTACCGTGAGCTTCGCCCCGTTCTGGATCTCCATGTCCTGCATCGGGAAGCGGTACGCAAGTACCCCCTCCTCGGCCTCGGTCCAGTGAATGACATCGATGAATTGCTTGCGGAGGAAGTCGCTGATGGGCATGGTGGTGTTTCAGTCGAGTATACGTGACTTTGGGATACCGTGTTCCGTCAGCCGGGGAGGGAGCATCATTGTGCCGGCGAAGCCGGTCCTGCAAGTCGTTTGGAAATATGCTGCACAACCCGGAAGCGGCACTCATCGAGAGCCCTGGCACAGCCCGGTGGGAAATGTGGCGACGTGAACGCATCGTGAATTTTCGGCAACGCGGCGTCACTTCGCGAACGCATAGCTGATCCTCAGGAACGCCGGGACCGAAGCTGCGCCGGCGTTGACAAAACTGCTCGCCGCACCGTGACCCGCGGCCGAGACGCCTGCCCTGCGGCGGTGTTAAAATCGGCACACCATATAGCCGCAAAGCGGCAACATGTCGACCGAATGGAGGCAGCGAGCGGTCGTCTGGACCTGCATCGCCGCCATCTTCGCCGTTGTAGCGAATTCAGTCTGGCAGTGGCGCACAGCCGCCGAGTTCGGCTGGTCCGGTCTTGGACTCAAGCCCGAATCCCACTTCAAGGGGTACGGTCGTGTCAGCCGTCATGAGGCACGACTCTCCATTGATGAAGTGGAGCCGGGCAGCCCCGCTTCCGCTGCCGGCTTGCGAAAAGGCGAAAGCATCACAAAGTTGAACGGCTCCGCCGAGGATCTCGTTGAACGATTCTTTTCGCTTCGGCCGGGCGTTGCGGAGGTCGTCGTCGACCGCAGACCGCCCACCGCCCTGCGATTGCGGCTCGTGGC
The DNA here is from genome assembly GCA_035708545.1 of Bryobacteraceae bacterium. Lineage (GTDB taxonomy): Bacteria > Acidobacteriota > Terriglobia > Bryobacterales > Bryobacteraceae > DASSSG01. Next base: position 1,754 of record DASSSG010000706.1, read on the forward strand.
TCCGCTGTCCCGGCCGAGCGTCATTCTCGCCTGTCTTTGGAATGCATTTGTCGGTCTGCTGGCGGTCGCCATTGGTGCGCTCGTATACCGGAAGAAGCGGGACGACCCGCGCACGTACATTCTGTTTGTGCTGACGTCGCTGTACGCGCTGGTGCGGTTCACGTCGGTTGGACCGGTGCACCAGTACGGGCTCGATTTCGGCCCAATCCTGATTCAGGCTCTGACGTGGGTATGGGCGGGGCTGTTGTTTTTCCCTGCTCTGCTGCACTTTTTCCTCGTTTTTCCGAAACCCCGGCCTGCGGTGCAAAGCGACCCCCGGCGACCGGGACGCCTCTATGCTCCGGCTGTCGTAATCGGTCTTGCTGTCACGGTGTTCGTGATCATGGTGCTGAGGTTCACCCCGGGGACGCGTCACGCAGCGGACGCATTGGCGTACATCAATACGAACTGGTCTTTCATCGCCGCACTCGAACCAGCCGCGTTGCTGCTGGCTCTTGTTGCAGCGGCGTTTGCAGCCGTTCACGGAATTCGCGCCACGCGCGACGAGTACCGCGCCCGGCGCTGGAGAGGCGTGTTGCTGCGATCGCCCTCTGCCGTACTGCTCGCGACCGCCGGCATCGCATTACTGATCTCGATCCTTCTTCGAGTCATCGGAGTTGTATTCGCCGGCGCATCGATCCTCAATGTCGCCGCTCTGCTGATCGGTGCGATCGGGATTGGAGTGAGTGCGCTCGCTACGGCTGTGATAGTGCTGGTTGTCTACCCCCTTGCCGCGTGCGTGGTGCTGTGGCGGAACTACCGCGAGTCGAGCAATGTGGAGAGGCGGCAGCTCCGGTGGCCGCTGCTCGGGCTCGTTCTGGCCGTTGCGGGATTTCTGTTGACGGACGTGGCGCTGGCGCTCGGCGCGTGGGCGTGGGGTGTGACGGGCGACAGCACTGCGGCTCTCATTGTGTTCCATCTGAGCGAAGAGCTGCCCGACACAGCGCTGCTGCTGATTCCGCTGTCGCTCGCATTTGCGGTTCTCCGCTACCGATTGATGGACATCGATGTCTACGTCCGCAAGACGATCATCTATGGCGGCGCGACCGGTTTGCTCACCGTTGTGTTTCTGGCGGTCGTCGCCGGCGTGGGCAAACTGTTGATCGATGCATTCGGACAGGCCGGCGAGTGGCTGCCGGTGGCTGCCACGCTGGCGGTTGGCGCGTTATTTGTCCCGGTGCGAGGCCGCATCCAGCAGGAGGTGGACCGCAGGTTCTACCGCAAGCGCGACTATCCTGCGGCACTATCGCGGCTGACGGGAGTGACGGACGCGCAGACGATTGCGGATATCGTGCAGGAATCAATTCCTGCGCGAGCGGCCGCGCTGTGGCTGGCCAGCAAGGAGGCGCCGGTGTACGAGTTGCGCGCCGTCACCGGGGGCATCGACCCGAGCTCGGAGCAGCGCCTGCCGGTCGCCGATGCCGCGCCGCGCCTTCGGGCGGATGGCAGCTACGTCGTTCCGATTCGGCGGGATGGCGCGGTCATGGGCTACCTGACCGTCGGCGCGAAACTCGCCGATACGCCGTTCGATGACGACGACGGGAACTTCCTGCAAACGGTGGCGACTCACATCGGGCTTACCGCCGGCGCCGACCGCCGCGATGACGAGCAGGCCGCCGCGATCCAGCGCGCGCTGCTCCCTGCCACCCTGCCGGAGTTACCCGGCGTGCGGCTTTCGGGAGTCTGGCAGCCGGCGCGGGCCGTCGGTGGAGATTACTACGACGTGTTCCGCTTAGGCGACTCGCGCCTCGGCCTGGCGATCGCAGACGTGGCCGGGAAGGGCATGGCTGCCGCTCTGCTGATGTCCAACGTGCAGGCCGCGCTCAAGCTGCTTGCGCCGGACATGCCAAGTCCGGCCGCACTCTGCACTCGGCTGAACGGACTGATCTGTTCCAACATCGCGCCGGGCCGCTTCGTGACATTCTTTTATGCACTGCTGGACGCGGGCGCGGGGACGCTGACGTACTGCAATGCGGGGCACAACCCGCCGCTTCTGCTCAGGCCCGCCGGCGGGCTGGTGAAGCTCGAGACCGGAGGCGTGCCGCTCGGGCTCCTGCCCGCGACCTCCTACACCGAGGACACCGAAGAGATCGCGGCAGGGAGCCGGTTGCTCCTGTATACGGACGGTGTGTGCGACGCGAGCGACCAGGAAGGTCTCGAGTTCGGCGAACAGCGCCTGCACGAGTTGCTTCAAAGCCATATCGGAGCTGACGCGGAAACGTTGCAGCGGACGGTGCGGGAGCAGGTGACACGGCATTGCGGAGGTGTCTTCTCGGACGATGTGACGATCGTCGCTGTGACGATGCAGCCCGCGGCTGCTGCGTCGTCCGCGTGAACCAGTCTCCGGCCACCAGTCGTCGCGGCCACGCGTCGAACCAGACATTCTGCGACATTAGAAAGGAGCTAGTCTGCCGTTTCGCAGGTACCTTTACCATTCGCTCACGGTCGGTTTTCCGCGCGCGTCAGCAAATGTCAAGCGAGCCGGCGCTGTGGGAACCCGGCCTGGCTGCGAACGGACGCCGGTAGCCGTGAACAGCTGCCCGGTGCCGTCGAACGCAGTCTGCGGAGCCGGTCAGCGGATGGATGCGATCGCACGCTGCGCACCATACGGAGGGGAAGCAGACGAGTCACGCTCACGTCTTTGCGGTTCGCCGCCATCCTTCGGCGCAACGCTCGAAATCGACCCTGGCAGACGGCCTGAACTCTGCCGCGGTTTCTGACCACGTATGGCTGCTCACCTCGATCCAGTCGCGGTGTGTGCGGATGATGTTGAACGAGTTGAGCTCCCCGCGGCCCCGGTTGGATACGGCTGTCCCGGCCTGAACAATCAGGGCAGCGTGGCCGCCAGTGCGAAGAGGCTCGGCGGGATCGGAGAAGTGCGTCAGGTGGTAGTGACCGGAGAGGACAACGTCGACACCTGATGCGGACAATGCCGCTGCGGCGAGAGCCGAGCGGCGAACGGTCCTGTGCTCGGAGGCGGCAGGCAGATCGAGGGGGTGATGCGCTACCAGTATACGGATCACGTGTTTCGGGAGCGCGCGAAAT
>DASSSG010000707.1:0-5769 GCA_035708545.1 Bryobacteraceae bacterium
ACTGCATGTACGCGATGGCGAAACGCTTTCACGCCTGGGCGCCGAACATCGCGGTGAAACTTCCGGCCACGAGTGCCGGTCTCGATGTGCTCGAGGACTGCATCGCGGAGGGAATCACGATCACCGCGACCGTCAGCTTCACGGTTCCGCAGGTGGTCGCCATCGCCGAGCGCCACCGCGCCGGCATCCGGCGCGCGCGCGAGCGCGGCATCACGCCCGGCCGCTGTTTCGCGGTACTTATGATCGGCCGTCTCGACGATTACCTGCGTGAGGTTGCGCACGACAATCAGGCTCCGGTCAGCGAAGCCGACATCTGCCAGGCCGGGCTGGCGGTGACGAAACGCGCCTACGCGATTTATCAGGACCATGGGTACGAGGCCGTGCTCCTCGTCGCGGCCCTCCGGGGCGATTACCATCTGACCGAGCTCACCGGCGGTGACCTTCTCATGTCAATCCATCCGAGCTGGCAGGAGCCGTTCCTCACCCGAGACTTCCCGCGCGAAGAACGTATCCACCGGCCCGTCCCGCCGGAAACGATTGAGCGGCTCCGGCACATTCCCGAGTTCGTTCGCGCGTACGAGCCCGACGGCATGGCTCCCTCCGACTTCGTCGCGTTTGGAGCGACGCAGCGCACTCTGAGCCAGTTTTCCGAAGTCGGCTGGAAGCTGCTGGAAACTTATCAGTAGATGGCGACAGTAGTCGAAGTGCCGAAGCTCGGCAATACGGTGGAAGAGTGCATCGTCGCCACCTGGCGCAAGCGCAAGGGCGACGTCGTTGCGGCCGGAGAAGTCGTCGCCGAAATAGAAACCGACAAGGCGACCTTCGAGCTGCCCGCGCCCGTAGCGGGGACGCTCCTCGAGACATTCTTCGAGGAAGGCGCGCTCGTCCCTGTGTTCACGAACCTGTTTGTCATCGGCGAGCCGGGCGAGAGCGTTGAATCGTTCCGTCCGCAATCATCGGGGCCGCCGGTCGCCGCCCCCGTCGCGCGCACGCCCGAGCCGGGCGCGGTTCCTGTCGCTGCTCAGACGCCACGCTCAGCGAACTACAGTCCCCGCGCCCGACGATTCGCGGACGAGCATCATTTCCATCCCGGGGCGCTGGCCGGCTCCGGCCCGAACGGCCGCGTTCTCGAAGAGGATGTCCGCCGTGCCTGGCACGATCTCGGCGGGGCAGGCCGGCAGCCTGCGGCGGATTTCCCGCCCGCCAAAGCAGGCAAATCCGTCTCCACTATCCGTGAGAGAATCGCCCACCGCATGCGCGAGTCGCTGGCGACCACTGCCCAGTACACTCTCAACGCGAGCGCCGACGCCACCGCCCTGCTCGCCGTACGCGCAAAACTCAAAGCTGCAAACAGCTCGATCAACATCAACGACCTGATCACCTTCTGCACGATCAAAGCGCTGCTCGACGCTCCGGATCTGAACGCCGAGTACATCGATGGCCGCATCCACAGGCACTCGGAAGTAAACGTCGGCTTCGCCGTCGACACCCCGCGCGGGCTCATCGTTCCCGTAATCCGCAACGCGCACGAACTCAATCTCGAGGAGCTCTCGCGGCAAGCCAGATCCCTGACCGCCGCAGCCCAGCAAGGCTCCATCTCCCCCGACCACCTCTCGGGCGCGACCTTTACCATCAGCAATCTCGGCGCGCTCGGCATCGAGAACTTCACGCCCCTTCTCAATCCGCCGCAGGTAGCCATCCTGGGCGTGGGCGCGATCACCGTAAAGCCGGTTCGCCGCGATAGCCAGATTGCGTTTACCGACACCATTGGCCTCTCACTCACCTGCGATCACCAGGCGATCGACGGCGCACCTGGCGCGCGCTTCCTTCAGGTCCTGCGACAGAAGATCGAAAGCGTCGAAGCCCTGTGTACGATCTGATCGTCATCGGCGCCGGCCCCGGCGGCTACGAGGCCGCCGCGCACGCCGCGCGCATGGGTCGTAAGGTTGCGCTCATCGAGAGAGAAAGGCTCGGCGGCACGTGTCTGAATGTCGGCTGCATCCCGGCAAAGACGTTTCTGCGCTCCTCAAAACTCTTCCACGAATGCACCGAAGCGCGAGCCTATGGAATAAGCATCAGCGGTCTGGCCTTCGACATGCCCGCGCTGGTCGAGCGCAAGAATCACCTCGTCAGTACGCTTGCCCGCGGGGTCCAGTCCACGCTGGCGCGAGCGGGTGTGGAAGTGATCACCGGCACCGCGCGCCTTGCGTCGCGCAGCGCCGTGTCAGTGGACGGCCGGACGCTCGAAGCGCGTAACATCCTGATCGCCACTGGCTCCCGTCCAGCCGTGCCTCCCATTCCCGGCATCCGTTCCGAAGCCGTGCTCGATTCCAACACCGTCTTCGCACTCACGCGTATCCCCGAACGGGTTGTGGTCATCGGCGGCGGTTATATCGGTCTCGAATTCGCCTGCTTCTTCAACGAGGTCGGCGCGCACGTGACCGTCTGACTGCGAGATGCTCCCGACCATCGCCGCAACCAGTGATCCCGAGATTTCGGCCCATCTGCTGCGTGTCATGCAGCGTCGCGCTATCGAGTTCAGGCTCGCAACGCCTGTCATCAGGATCGAAGGCGCCATCGTCCACACTACCAATTCGACCGCGGAGGCCGACTGTATTGTGAACGCTGCCGGCCGCGAACGGCCGTGCACGATCTCGGCCTCGAACAGCTCGGCATCGATTTCTACACCCGCGGCATTCGCACGTCCGATCAGGGGAAGACGAACATCCCAGGGGTTTGGGCCTGCAGCGACGTGACCGGCCGCCGCATGCTCGCGCACGCCGCTGCGCGCGAAGGTATCGTCGCCGTCAACAACATGTTCGGCAGCAAAGACCGCATTCGCTACCGGGCTATTCCCGCCGTAATCTACACGCATCCCGAAGTCGCGTCTGTCGGCTGGACCGAACCCGAATTGCAGGCCGACGCCATCCCTTACCGCAGGTCGGTCGTCCCTATGTCGGTCTCTGGGCGTTTCCTGATCGAAAACGCCGGCGGCTCCGGGCTCGTCAAAGTCCTCACCGGCGCCCGCTACGGCGAGATACTGGGAGTTCACGCAGTTGGAGACGCGTCGAGCGAATTCATCGTCGCCGCCGCAGCTATGGTGGAGAGGGAAACGTCGGCGTCCGACGCAATCGGCATCGTCTTCCCGCATCCCACGGTCTCCGAAGCGCTGCGTGAAGCGATTCTCGCCGCAGTTCATTAGGAGTCAGGCCGAGTGCCCAAGTCGATCATCATCGAACCCGACAGAGTCCTCGCGAGCGAAACCGTGCGCTTCGCCGACATCCCGGTCAACGCCTACACGAAGGCGATCACCGAAGAGCTGGCAAGCTACTCACCCGAGGACTTCCTGCATATCTGGCAGGACATGTGCGCCATCCGCGAGTTCGAAACGGTCCTGAACGAGATCAAGACCAAGGGCGCGTACAGAGGCGTCACCTACAACCACGCTGGTCCCGCGCATCTTTCGATCGGCCAGGAAGCCGCCGCGGTCGGAATGGCGTTCTCGCTCACGCCGGACGATCACATCTTTGGATCGCATCGCAGCCACGGCGAGATCCTCGCGAAAGGCTTCTCCGCGATCCGCAGTCTCAGTGACACCCGGTTACTCGAGATCATGCGCGGCTACCGCGACGGCGCGCTTCTCGGTCCGGTCGAAAAGGACCACCGCGGCAGCGTCCGCGACCTCGCGATCCGCTTCTTTATTTACGGCGCGTACAGCGAAATCTTCGCCCGGGAGACCGGTTTCAACCGCGGGCTCGGCGGCTCCATGCACGCCTTCTTCGCGCCATTCGGCATTTATCCGAACAACGCGATCGTCGGTGGCTCGGGTTCGATCGCGCCCGGCGCCGCGCTGTTCAAGCGAGTGAATCGCAAACGCGGCATGGTCGTGGCGAACATCGGCGATGCGTCGTTCGGCTGCGGCCCGGTTTGGGAAGGCATCACCTTCTCCGCCATGGATCAATACCGAGCGCTCTGGGACGAATCCCTCGGCGGCGGCCTCCCGCTCATTTTCAATTGCATGAACAACTTCTACGGCATGGGCGGGCAGCCGTGCGGTGAAACCATGGGCGTGCGGATCATCGCGCGCATCGGCGCGGGCGTCAACCCCGATCAGATGCATGCCGAGCGCGTCAACGGCTACGATCCGCTTCCGGTTATCGACGCGTTTCGCCGTAAACGCCGCGTGCTCGAGGAAGGCCGCGGCCCCGTTCTGCTCGACACCATCACCTACCGGATCAGCGGTCACTCGCCGTCGGACGCGTCAAGCTACCGCTGCAAAGAAGAGATCGAAGCCTGGCAGCAGGCCGATTCCATTCCTGCCTTTCGCCGGAAGCTGATAGAGAACCGCATCGTCACCGCCGACAAGCTCGACAGCGCGAAATCCGTGATTGAGAGGCATGTATTCGATATGTTCCGTCTCGCTGCCGATCTCGAGGCCAGCCCGCGCGTGAGCATCGACTCCGAGCTTGTCGGCTCGGTGATGTTCTCGAAGCGGCGCGTCGAGAGGTTCGACGACCGGCCTCCCGAGTTCCTGGCCGGCACCGCCGAAAATCCACGTGTGCAGCAGATCCGGAGTAAGATTCGCACGCCGATCCACGAAGCGAAACCCGTGCCGAAGATGAAGGCGTATAACGTGCGCGACGCCATCTTCGAAGCAATGCTGCATCGCTTTTCCGTGGACGCGACGATGATCGCGTTCGGTGAAGAGAACCGCGACTGGGGAGGCGCCTTCGCTGTCTATCGCGGCCTGACCGAAGCCCTTCCCTATCACCGCCTCTTCAACTCGCCAATTTCCGAAGCCGCGATCGTCGGCGCGGCTGTCGGCTACGGCCTGGAAGGTGGCCGTGTGGTCGCCGAGCTGATGTACGCCGACTTCATGGGACGAGCGGGCGACGAGATTTTCAACCAGCTCGCAAAGTGGCAGGCCATGTCGGCAGGCCAGCTCACCATGCCCGTAGTTTTGCGTATCTCTGTGGGTGCGAAGTACGGCGCGCAGCACTCGCAGGACTGGACGGCGCTCGTTCACCACATTCCCGGCCTGAAGGTGGTGTATCCGGTAACCCCGTACGATGCCAAAGGCATGATGAACGCCGCGCTCGCCGGGACCGATCCGGTGATCTTCTTTGAAAGCCAGAAGGTCTACGACTACGGCGAGCTCTTCGTCAAGGAAGGCGTACCGGAAGGTTACTACGAAATTCCGCTCTCCGAGCCATCGGTCAAGCGCAGAGGCCGCGACCTGACGATCATGACGCTCGGCCCCGCGCTCTATACTGCCGTCGCGGCCGCCGAGGAGCTCCAGACCCGCTTCGGAGTTTCAGCCGAACTAATCGACCTCCGCAGCGCCAACCCGCTGAATTACGAGCCGCTTGTGGACTCGGTGCGCAAGACCGGCAAAGTGCTGCTGGCAAGCGATGCGGTGGAGCGCGGCAGCGTCATGCAGACGGTGGCGTCGAATCTGACGCAGCTCTGTTTCGACGACCTGGACGGTCCACCCGTTGTCGTGGGCTCGCGCAACTGGATCACACCCGCCGCGGAGCTGGAAGCTTCGTTCTTCCCGCAGCCGGCATGGCTGCTCGACTCGATCCACGAACGCATCCTGCCGCTGAAGGACTATCAGCCGAGCACGAATCAAACTCTGGGCGAACTAATGAGGCGGTCGCGAGAGGGTGTGTAGCCCGAATCTGGAACTATTCCGAAGGTACCAGGCTGAATACCTCATGTTATGACTCCGTGTCTCATGACACTATTCGATCAGAGGGGTCATACACG
>DASSSG010000708.1:0-3734 GCA_035708545.1 Bryobacteraceae bacterium
TCGAGCGTCTCGGAATTCGTGACGGGCTTTTGCGTCCGTGGATCGAGGCGGATGCCGAGCTGTGACATGAACTCGAGATCGGGACGATAGCCCGTCATGGCGAGCACGAAATCGTTCTCCAGCCAGACCTCGCCCTCGGGGGTTTCGATGAGGATCGAATCGGGCCGGATCTCGCGCACGCACGATCTGAAATACGCCCTGATCTCGCCGCTCCTGATCCGGTTCTCGATGTTCGGTTTGATCCAGTACTTTACGGATTTCGAGATGCCTTCGCCGCGGTGAATCAGAGTTACCCGAGCCCCGCTCCAGTGCAGCTCCAGAGCAGCGATCGCGGCTGAATTCTTCGCGCCCACTACCGCGACATCATGGTGCCAGTAAGGATGCGGCTCCTTGTAGTAGTGAGTCACTTTGGGCAGCTCTTCGCCGGGAACGCCAAGCGGATTGGGCCTGTCGTAGAAGCCCGTCGCGAGGATGATTTTGCGTGCTTCGTACTGATGGGGACAGCCGTTGCGGTCAGTGGTGCGGACGAGGAAGGCGCCGTCCTCTCCGTTGATGGAACTGACGTGCTCGTACTGGCGGACGTCCAGCTCGTAGTGCTCGGCAACGCGGCGGTAGTATTTGAGCGCTTCGGCGCGAACCGGCTTGTCGCCGAGCGACGTCATCGGAATGTCGCCGATTTCGAGCAGCTCGGGCGTGGTGAAGAAGGTCATGTGCGTCGGGTAGTGATAGAGCGAGTTGCAGATGCAGCCCTTCTCGATCAGCACGGCGCGCAGACCGAGTTTCTTCAGTTCGATGCCGCAGGCAAGGCCGGTCGGGCCGGCGCCCACGATAACCGCATCGCAGAGGGCGCTCACAACATGCCTTCGACCGTGGCGTAGACGTTCTCGAGCGCGGAGGCGAGAGCGGCTGGATTGGAGCCGCCGGCCTCGGCCATGTCCGGCCGGCCGCCACCCTTGCCGCCCACGGCCTGCGCTACCGAGCCCGCCAGCTTGCCGGCGTGCACCTTCTGAATCAGGTCTTTGGTTACGGCACTGATAATGGCAACCTTTGAGTCTTCGGTCGTGGCCAGGACGACGATGCCGCTCTTCCACTTGTTTCGAAGCGCGTCGGCAAGATTGCGGAGCTGGGCGCGATCGAGTCCCTGAACGGCTATCGAGAGTACCTTCACGCCCTTGACTTCGCGGGCCTGGGATTCGACATTCCCGACCTGCGCCTGCGCATACTTTGCTTTCAGGTCCTCGAGCTGGCGAGAGAGAGCGCGCTGCTGCTCGCCTGCACTCTCCAGTTTCTCCGTGTAGTCGCGGGAGATTTCGCGCAGGCGTTCGATTACGGCCGTACCGGTGATCGCCTCGACGCGGCGAACGCCGGCGGCGATGCCGGACTCCGAGGTGATGACACAGGCTCCGATGTCGCCAGTGCGGGATACATGTGTGCCGCCGCAGAGTTCGGTGCTGAAACCCGGCACGCGCACGACGCGGACGCGCTCGCCGTACTTCTCGCCGAACAGCGCCATGGCGCCGGTCGCGAGCGCCTTTTCAATGTCCATGACTTCCGTCGAGACCGGGATATTCCTGAGGATCTCGCGATTGATCAGGTCTTCGATTTCGAGTAACTGCTCGCGCGAAACGGGCGCGTAATGCGTGAAGTCGAACCGCAGGCGCGCGGGCTCGACAACGCTGCCGGCCTGCTTCACATGCGTGCCAAGGACGCTGCGCAGCGCAGCATGCAAAAGATGCGTCGCCGTGTGATTTCGCATCGTCGCACGGCGCAGCTCGTCTTCCACGCGCGCAAGAACCACGTCGTCCGCTCGCAAAACAGCATGCGAAGTGATGCGATGCACTGTCAGGCCCGGCACGGCAGAGTAAGTTCCTTCGACCTCCGCTACCTTTTCTGTGCCGCGATAGAGTGCCCCCTTGTCGCCGACCTGTCCGCCGGATTCGGCATAGAACGGGGTCCGATCGAGTACGAGCTCGGCGCGCATGCCCGCGGGTATCTCCTGTATCGCCTGCTGCTCGACAATCAGAGCGCGCACGGTTGACTCGGCGCATGCGGTTCCTTCATAGCCGAGAAACTCCGTACGTCCTTCGCGCAGCAGATCGTGATAGACGGGCGCGATCTGCGCCTTCTCCGCTCCTTTCCAGGACGCGCGGGCGCGCTCGCGCTGCGCCTGCATCTCAATCTCGAAGCCTTCTTTGTCGACGCGCAGGCCGAACTCGCGCGCCATATCATCGAGCTCATCGAGCGCGAGTCCGTAAGTATCGTACAGCTTGAAGGCGACGGCGCCCGGGAGCACTTCACCCTTCGCGGACCTGGCTTCCTCGAGGAAGACGCGCTCGGCGACCTGAAAGGTCGTCGCGTAACGCTGCTCCTCGTCGCGCACAACCCGCGAGACCCGCTGCTTTGCGTCGATCAGCTCGGGATACGGGCCGGCCATGAAATCGCAGACGAACTCGACAAGCTGGTGGAACCACGGCCTGTCGATCCCCGTCTTCGAACGCGCGTTGCGGAGGGCTCGGCGCATAATCTTGCGCAGCACATATCCACGCCCCTCGTTTGAGGGCACGACGCCATCGGTGATGAGAAACGCGGTCGCGCGGGCATGATCGGCCGCGATCCGCAGATACGCGGTTTCGGAGGACTCGAAATCCGTCACGGCCGGGCGGCCGAGCAGCGCCGCCGCGCGCTGGACCACGTCGGCCAGCAGATCGCATTCATAGTTGCTGAGCTTGCCCTGCAGGATCGCGGAGACTCGCTCAAGGCCGAGGCCGGTGTCGATCGACGGACGAGGGAGCGGAGTAAGGACGCCCTCGGCCGAGCGGTCGTACTGCATGAAAACGAGGTTCCAGATCTCGACGAAGCGGCCGCCGGCATCGGACGGGAACTCTTCGTGCTCGCGACCGGGAGCGGCGGCCTGCCGGCCCAGATCATAGTGAATCTCCGAGCAGGGACCGCAGGGACCGGTCTCGCCCATTTGCCAGAAGTTATCTTTCTCGTCGAGCCGGAAGATACGGTCCTTCGGGACGCCGGCGACGTGCTGCCAGAGCTGCTCGGCTTCTTCGTCCTCGCGGAACACGGTGACGTACAGCCGGTCCGCCGGAATGCCGTAGTCTCTGGTGACCAGCTCCCAGCCGAACGCGATAGCGTCTTTCTTGAAATAATCGCCAAACGAGAAGTTCCCCATCATCTCGAAAAACGTGTGATGGCGGCGGGTGTAACCGACGTTGTCGAGATCATTGTGCTTTCCGCCGGCGCGAACGCATTTTTGCGCCGTGGCGGCGCGCGAGTAGTCGCGTTTTTCGAGGCCGAGAAAAACATCCTTGAACTGGTTCATGCCGGCGTTGGTGAACAGCAGCGTCGGGTCGTTTGCCGGCACGAGGGAAGAGCTGCGCACCACGCGATGGCCGCGCTCGGCGAAGTAGTCAAGGAATTTCTGACGGATCTCGTGGCCTGTCATTCTATGTCTCGATTTTCCCATGAGGAGCAGCAGTTATCGCCGCTGCGTCAGCATGGAGAGATGCTGCGAGTGGTGCTGATCTTCTCGCTGACGGCGGCAGCTTCAGCTCAGACACGCTATGCGACTGAGGTCTGCGGCCACGCCGGCGGGGGTTCCACCTGGGACGGCGAAGGGTCGATCGGCTCCGGGGTGACGGTCGCGGCAAACGTAAGCCGCCGGCTGACGGCGAAGATCGCAGTGGAGGGCGACTTCAACTACTTTCGGCACAAGCGGGAGCTGG
>DASSSG010000709.1:0-3373 GCA_035708545.1 Bryobacteraceae bacterium
CCTCGATCCGCGCCACACGCAATCGGGCTACGTGGAGTTGCCTTTGGTCGAGCTGGGTATCGAACCCGAGCTTCCCTTCCAGATACACGAACTACTGAGCGGCGCACGGTACATCTGGAATGGCGCGCGAAATTTCGTCGAGCTGAATCCGGCGACCGTGCCCGCGCAGATCTTCCGCGTCCGGCGCCGTGTCCGCACGGAGCGTGAGTTCGAGTACTTCCTCTGAGGAGACTGGGCAGCTTCATATGCCAAAACGCGAACCAGCCGTGGTGACGCCGCCAGGCATGCTCGAGAACGATCCACTCTGGTACAAGGACGCGATCATTTACGAGCTGCACGTGCGGGCCTTCTCCGACAGCGTGGACGATGGCATAGGCGACTTTGCAGGGCTAGCGCAGAAGCTCGATTATCTGCAGGACCTCGGAGTAACCGCGGTCTGGCTGCTCCCCTTCTCGCCTTCGCCGTGGAAGGATGACGGTTACGATATTTCCGATTACACGGACGTGCATCCGGCATATGGCACGTTGCGCGACTTTCAGGCGTTTCTGAGGGAAGCGCACTTGCGCGGATTGCGGGTGATCACAGAAGTGGTCATCAATCACACGTCGGATCAGCACGAGTGGTTCCAGCGCGCCCGGCGATCGCCGGCCGGCAGCAGGGCGCGCGATTTTTACGTGTGGAGCGGCACGGCCGATAAATACAAGGAAGCCCGAATCATTTTCAAGGACTTCGAGACCTCGAACTGGTCGTGGGATGGCGTGGCGAACGCTTATTACTGGCACCGGTTTTACACGCACCAACCCGACCTGAATTTCGACAACCCGGCGGTGCAGCAGGCGGTGCTCGACGTTATCGATTACTGGTTCGATATGGGGGTTGACGCGTTCCGGCTCGACGCGATTCCGTACCTGTACGAGCGCGAGGGTACCAACTGCGAGAATCTGCCCGAGACGCACGCGTTTCTGAAGCGGGTGCGCGCGCACGTTGACAGGAAACACGCGAACCGCATGCTGCTGGCCGAAGCCAATCAGTGGCCTGACGACTCGGTCGCGTATTTCGGCACGGGCGACGAGTGCCACATGGCGTTTCACTTTCCGGTGATGCCGCGCTTGTTCATGGCGATTCGAATGGAGGACCGGTACCCGATCATCGACATTCTCGATCAGACGCCGGCAATTCCGGAGAACTGCCAGTGGGCGATGTTTCTGCGCAACCACGACGAGCTTACGCTCGAGATGGTCACCGACGAAGAGCGCGATTACATGTACCGCGTATACGCACAGGACCGGCAGGCGCGCATCAATCTGGGCATACGGCGACGCCTGGCGCCGCTGCTCGGCAACGACCGCCGCCGCATCGAGCTGATGAACGTGCTCTTGTTCTCGATGCCGGGTACGCCGGTGATCTACTACGGCGACGAAATCGGGATGGGGGATAACATCTACCTCGGCGATCGCAACGGTGTGCGCACCCCAATGCACTGGAGCGCGGACCGCAACGCCGGCTTCTCACGGTGCAACCCGCAGAAGCTGTACCTGCCGATCATCACCGACCCCGAGTATCATTACGAGACGGTCAATGTTGAAGCGCAACAGAACAATCCGAATTCGCTGCTGTGGTGGATGAAGCGGCTGATCGAGCACCGGAAGGGGTACAAGGCATTCGGGCGCGGCTCGATCGAGTTTCTGCATCCGGAGAACCGCAAAGTGCTCGCGTTCTACCGGCGATACGAAGAGGAGAACCTGCTGGTTGTCGTCAATCTCTCGCGTTTTCCGCAGTACGTCGAGCTGGATCTTTCGGCGGCGAAAGGGCTGACGCCGGTCGAGATCTTTGGCCGGACGGAGTTTCCCGCGGTGGGCGAGCAGCCGTATCTGCTCACGCTGGGTGCGCACGGCTATTACTGGTTCGCGCTGGAGCGCCGCCGCGTACGCCTCGAGTCGATCGCACCTGCTGCCGGGCAATCGATGACCAGGATTCCGGTCGTGCAGATCGCTTCGTTCGACCGGTTGCCGGACCGCCGTACGACCGCTTCGCTCACGAAGCTGCTGCCGGCGTTCCTGCTGACGCGCCGATGGTATCGCGGCAAGGCACGCACTCTGCGCGCGCTCGACCTGATCGATACGATCCAGGTCACGGATTCGACGTATCTCGCGTTCGTACAGGTCGACTACAGCGATGCCGAACCCGACATTTACGTGCTGCCGGTGGCCGTCGCCACGGGCGAGCAGGTGAGCCGGGTTCTGGGGGAGCATGCCGACACTGTCCTCGCGCGCCTGCGGACCGGAGACGGCTCGGAAGGCATACTTTATGGCGCGCTGTGGAGCCGCGACTTTCAGCAGGCGCTCCTCGACATCGCGGGACGCCGCCGGACACTGCGGGGAAAATCAGGCGAGGTGGCCGGCATATCGACGCGCGAATTCCGGCGGCTGACGAACGGTGCGCGGCTCGACGCGAGTGTGTCGCGCGCCGAGCAGAGTAACAGCTCCATCGTGTACGGCGAACGGCTCATTCTGAAACTGTTTCGGAAGCTGGAGCCTGGCATCAATCCCGACGTGGAGATCGGCACGATGCTGGTGGAGCGCGGGTTCGAATACACGCCGCCGCTCGCGGGTCATCTGGAATACCGGCCAAAACGCGGCGAGGCTATGTCGCTCGCGATTATTCAGGGATTCGTGCGGAATGAGGGCGACGCCTGGAAGTATACGATCGATCAGCTCGGGGCCTTTTACGAGCAGGTACGAGCGCGAGGAGAGGGCGAAAAAAGCCCGCCGAAGATCGAGCAACATCCGCTCGCGCTCCAGAGAGAGGCGATTCCGAAGGCGGCACAGGAGCTGATCGGGGCTTACATCGAATCGGCGCGGCTGCTGGGGGACCGCACCGCGCGCATGCACCTCGCGCTGGCCGATCCCGCTGCGGGTCCTGAGTTCGCGCCCGAGCCGTTCACCGACCATTACCGTATCGGGTTGTATCACGGGATGATCCAGCAGGCGAATCGCGGGCTGCAGCTTCTGCAAAAGCGCCTCTCACACCTGCCGGAGGCGGCGCAGGCCGATGCGCGGCGTGTGCTCGAGGTTGGCGGGGAGATCAGGCAGCGGTTTCGACCGCTGCGTGACAAGCGCATCGAAGCGATGCGCACCCGGCATCACGGAGATTTCCACCTCGGGCAGGTTCTCTATACGGGCAGGGACTTTGTCATGATCGACTTCGAAGGCGAGCCGCAGCGGCCGCTGGGGGAGCGGCGACTGAAACGTTCGCCGCTGCGCGATGTGGCGGGGATGCTGCGCTCGTTCCACTATGCGGCATGGAATGCTCTGCCGCGCGGCGTGGTCCGGCAGCAGTCGCTGCCGGCGCTCGAAGGCTGGGCCGAGTTCTG
>DASSSG010000710.1:0-3887 GCA_035708545.1 Bryobacteraceae bacterium
GCAGGTCGAGGCCCCACAGGAACCCGCCGAGGCGTGCTTCGTCGATGGGGTGTCCCGTCGGCTGATTTACGGACGCCCACGCGCTGACGATACGGCGTGCGGCATCGAGATATTCGCTGCCGCCAGTGAGCTTCGCCGCAAGTGCGAGTATGACGAAATTGTCTGCGTCCACAAACGCGCGACGGCTGCTCTGAAGTTCCGTGGACGACTGGTCGACGACGCCCGCGCTGCGAATGGTAACCACGGGAGCCGGGGAAGAGCGGAGGGCGGCATCAGCGGCTTTGATGACGCGAAGGCGCACCGGCTCGAAGCCCGGGTCGGCGACGCGCCCGCCGCGGAAGATCGCGCTGCCCGCCGGCCAAAGGCGCGGCGCTGGTTCCTGAGATGCCTGGACCGTCTGCATCAGCCTCATGGGGAACATGCGAGTTTTCGGAACCGTGACGAGGACGGGTGATCCCGGCTCGATGGATGCGCGTTCGGTGTCGCTGAGGTCAATGAACGCGAAGCGTGCCAAAGCGGAGCGGTCCTCCGGCGTGCGCCACATCCACGCGGGCTGCTGCAGCTTTGATGTCTGGGCGCGATCGAGCATGCCTGCCGTGCGGTCAAGCGAGACGATCTCGACCGGATAACGCCTCTCGGTTGCCGCGACCACAGCCACGCCGCGGGCGCCCGCCGCGATCCGGCTGGCTTCGTCCTGCGTGAGCCAGGCGTCGATCCAGGGATCCTGATTTGCGCGGCGGAGCACCACGACCGCTTCGCCGCGATCAACCGGCATGCCGGTGGACTTGAAGACCTTCATCACGATTCCATCGAACGGAGTACGATAAAGCCGCCGCGCATCCTGCCGTATGGCATGGTCCACCGCTGTCCGGGCCACTCTGACGCGTTCGCGCGCCGCGGTTTCTTCCGCAACGGCGCCGGCCAGATCGCCCACGAGAAAATTGCCGCTGAAGAAAAGGCCGGCATTCGTTGTGTCTGCTGAAGTAACTGCGATCCGCTGCTCCGCGACGGCCTGGGCCACCCGCGCTTGGCGTTCCGCGAGGATAGATTTCTGATGGTCGAGGAGCTGCCGGCTGATAAGGCCGTGCTCGATCAGCTTCTTCTGGCGCTCGAATTCCGCGCGCGCTTCCTCGCGCGCCGCCGTGAGCGCCGCGATATTTGCGTGGGCTGCTTCGAGCTGATCGTTGCTGATATTGCGGTAAACGCGCAGCCTTTGGGATTCCGAATCGCGCCGTCTTTCGGCCTGGCGGAGAGCGATCTCGGCGCCTGCGAGTTCCTCCCGCGCCGCCTGTATGTTGCGCGCGGACGCCTCGCTGTCTATGCGAAACAGCACCTGGCCCGCCGCTATCGGCATTCGGGGCTTCACTTTCATCTCCGCGATCACGCCTGCATCGGCGGAAATCATCTGCTCGAGCGCCATGCTGATGACGGCGGTTTCCACATTGACGTGCATGAGATGCCCCAGCACGGCGAGAACGGCAAATACGATGATGGCCGTTCCGGCGAGCAGGTACACGGCTGCGATCAGAAGCCGGCGCAGCGCTCGTCTGACGAAGGGCTGGACAGCGGCCGCTTCCGTCGTGCCGGAGCTTTCGGCAGAAGCGATTTCCGGGACGGCCGCGCCGGAACTGCTGAGCAGGCGCCGTTCGCGCTCGCCAAGATGCATGAACTTTGCCGCGAGCAAGCCGTCCCCGGCGTTTGTCACTTGTGCGCTGGCGCGAAACGAGAGCGGCGTTTCCCGCGAGTTGATGGTGAAGCGGACGTCGAGAGGGTCGCCGGGCGCGGCTGCTTCGTAATAGCCGTAAATGGCGAAACCTGCGGTGCTCCACGTCTCCGTGTGGTATCGCCGGCCGTGTATGGCCACAAATGCGCTGTTCGAAGCGGGCTCGTATGTGACGGGAACCGGTGACATGGGTGTCGCTCCTTCCGCTCTGCGGTTCTGCCGCGCTCACACGGCCACTGCTGTTGCCTGTCCGTTGTGCAGGCCGCTGCTGTTGTTCGGATAGATGCAACAGCGCCTGCACTGCGGAACGACGTTGACGAGGTCGACGACACTGCGGTTCCGGCCGATTTTTTTCAGCACGCCGCGGTAAAGCGGCGAGCGGTTCGCAATTACGACGGTCTCGGCATGATCCATGAACTCCTGCAGGTCGTCCGTAAGCATGTTCAGGATGTGTGGGAGTTCGTTCCGGATGTAACTGCGGTTTGCGCCCTGAACACTGGCGACGCTGACCCAGGGATCGTAGATTTTAATCGCATAGCCACGCTCGTGGAGGCTGTCGATCATCCTGAGGACAGGGCTTTCCCGCAGGTCGTCGGTGGCTGCCTTGAAGCTGATGCCCAGGAACCCGAGGCGGCGATTGCCGGGGCTTTCAACCGCGCTCAGGTGACGCTCGATCTGCCTGTCGTTGGCCGCCAGAATACTCCCGAGCAGCGGCGTCTCAACGTTCATACCGCGCGCGAAGTGGTTGAGCGCGCGCACGTCTTTCGGCAGACATGATCCGCCAAAGGCCATGCCTGGGCGCAGATAGGCGGGCGAAATGTTGAGCTTCAAATCGTGGCAGAAGACGTCCATGACTGCCTGCGCGTCAACGCCGGCCTTCTCACAGATGGCGCCTATCTCATTCGCAAATGCGATCTTCAGCGCGTGCCAGGCGTTATCCGCATACTTGACGGCCTCGGCTACTGCCAGCGGCGTAACCAGCAGAGGCGCGTTCAGGTGCGCATAGAGGCGTTTGAGCATCTCGGCGCTCCGCGAGTCCGTCGCACCGATCACGGTCTTCGGCGGGTTGTCGAAGTCGGAGATGGCTGTACCCTCGCGCAGGAACTCCGGGTTCACGCAGACGCCGAAGTCGATTCCGGCTCGCTTCAGCGATGCCCTCTCGAGCGTCGGAATGACGACATTGCGTACGCTGCCCGGCAGCACGGTGCTGCGTGTGACCACGACGTGGAAGTCGGGTTTCTCGGCGAGCGCCTGTCCAATCTGGTTGCACGCGCGCGACACATATCCCAGGCTGAGGCTGCCGTCTTCGCCGCTCGGCGTCCCCACGGAGATGAAGGTGAGCGAGGTGTCGCGAACGGCGTAGTCAGGGTCCAGCGTGGCCGTGAGACGGCCGTTTCGCCGCCCTGCCGCGATCAACTCGCTCAGGCCGGGCTCGAGGATCGGACTTGCGCCGCGGTTGATGTGTTCGACTTTGACCGGATCGGCATCGACGCCGATGACCTGATGTCCATCACGAGCGAGGCACGCGGCCGCAACAGAGCCGACATAGCCGAGACCAAGAATGCTGATACGCATGTTCCCCCCCGCCTTCAACGGGCTGCAGTTACGCGAATGTCGCTGGGGCAGTCGGAGGGCCAATGCACGGAAGGCTCTAAGTTGTTGATGCCGAGCAGCTCTACAGCTCGGGAGATCGGCGCGGAGATACCAGAACGGTTAACGGGTAAGCGGAAATGATAGTCATGTGAACACAGGACCGCAGCGATAATCAGCGTTTTCGTCGCCGGTTTGATCCGTGTATCTTTTCAGGACTGTGTCGGCCGACTAACGACTAACGTAGTCCCCGATTTCAGAAGTACGCTCACGTATTTGCTGCCCAGGGCGCTCTGTGCTGGCTGGGATGCCCGCCGTAAAGCGGAGTGCTTCTCCACCACCACAGCGATTGTTCCGGCAAGCGAGGCATGCGGCGAGCTCACATTCCGAGAACCGGGACTTCACAAGCGCAATCGGTAAACACTGCGCCGTCAGAACGAAGCCGCTGGCGCGGCGGACGCTCGCGCGTGACACGGGTGAAGTTATGAGCCGCGAATATACGCGAATGCACGCGAATCAGAGTTCGTGGACGATCCGTCGCCATTCCACTTTGGGGCGGCGAAAATTGATCAGC
>DASSSG010000711.1:0-3505 GCA_035708545.1 Bryobacteraceae bacterium
CCGCCGATGCTGATTTAATCCTCGGCAAAATCCAGAGACTTTGTCAACGAATATCTAACTCAGGACACTAGCTTCATCGCAGGTCCCGGCCATATCTCCTCGCATAGGGGAAAAGCTTCGGCACCTGCCTTATGCGAGCGAGCAGCCAGGCAGCGCATTTACTTCGCCGCCGTTAAGTGGCCGACGGTGCATCCGCTCCTGGTAACGCGTCCATGCGGGGTCACTGCGGTCCCTCAAACCACGGATTGATTTCAGGATGGAGGGATCTGCGGCGAGGCGGGAGAGAGGGAACACCGATCCTACTCAATCACTGCCGGTTCAATCACTGCCGGCTCGGCTGTGTCAGCGGCGCTCTCGTTCCGCTCGAATCGGTTTGGATGCCCGGTCCAGGGCCGCGAGCACAGTCTCTTCGTCTTCTGCTTCCGGACGCGGACCGTATGTGGGGAGCGGCTGCGAAACTTCGTAAGCGCCGATGTCGGGTCCGTTCCCGAGATACCTGTCGTTCACGTTCGGGATGCGGACCGCGGCATTCTCGACTTTGGAGCCGCGGCGCGGGCGGAGGTCCGGCGGCGCGCGCTCGGGCAGGGGCGGATTCGGAAACTCGACCTGCGGATCGAAGACGCTCATATCGATGCGGACGCCGTGCCGTTCCACGTCGAAGAAGTCGCGCCGGCCGATCCGTGCCGCGAACGGCGTCTCCCATGTGCCGACAGCATCGTAGTCGAAGTCGGTGTGCGGTCCCGGCGACACAAAGTTGGCCGCGAGGCCGGTCCCACCGCCATAGCCGCCCCACCTGATTCCACCGGGCGGCCCGCCAATGGAAAGGTTGTTTCGAAAATAAGCGAAATCAAACGGCTGTCCCGCAAAGCAGGCCATGCCGTCGCCAACCTTGACGGTTGTATTGTGCAGGATCACGTCTCCCTGGCTGTAGCGATGGAGCTTGAAGGGAACGTACGTCAGGTTGTACATCACATTGCGGATAAAGTAAGTGGGGCCGCCGAGGCCCGGCTGCGAGCTGACCCCAACGAAGGAATTCGTGATGCGATTCCGCATCACCCTGCAGTTGTGAAGACAGAAATCCGCTTCAACGGCGTCGTCCGCTCCGGTATAGATATCGTTGTTGAGAATGTCGATCGAGAACTGATCGTGAGCGTTCCTGTCCTCCATCGTGGAGATGCAATCGCGGAATCCTTTGACACGATTGAAGGCAATTACATTGCCGCTTCCGGCCAGCTCAATACCTTCACCGATGTTCTTACCGTTTGCTCCCATCGCTTCGGGGGTCCACGGTGTCGTGCCTTCGATGATGTTGTCGGCTATGTAGCAGTTCGTGCATCCCGGTGGAGATGACGCCCGTATACCGTAGACGGCATCGATGCGGCAGCGACGAACCACGCATTCCACGCAGCCTCGGAGAGTGATGCCCACTCCGCGGGGATTCGCCGCGCCGACCTGCGTGCGTATCGTGAGCCCCTCCACGTATACGTGTTTCCGGCCATCGAGAACTATGGAGTCGAAGATGGCTGCGCCGTCGGATGACCGATAAATGATCGGGCGGCCGGGTTCGCCATCGGAGGGAGCGACGAAGCGGCCATACTGTCCGGCTACGAGCAGCAGGATTTCACCGGGCGCGGCGGCGCGGGCGATGGTCTCCGGCGTGACCCTGCGGATGACGCCATGCGGGCTGGCGCGCGGCACGGGACGAGTACGCGCCCGGATCATTCGCGTGGCCGAGCCGCCGTCCGGGTCCGAGAGCGTGAGCCGGACCTCGTATTCGGTGTTTGGCCGAAGGTCGAAGATGCTTCCGGAGTGTTTGTTGGCCCAGCCGAACGGCACGGCGGTCGTCCGCGCCTCCCCCGCGGGAACACGGCGCAGCGGCATGCCTTGCCGCCACGCACGCTCGCCAACGACTCGGTAGTGAACATTGACAGAGCCGTTCAGGTTGTCGTCCCCTTCGATCATCCATTCGATACTGAGGTTGGTCAGCGTGGGAGACGGGGCGCGGACCTCGCCTGCAACTGTGGAGTCGGCACCGGGGCAGAGGCCGGCACAACAGCCGATCAGGAAAGCCACACGCATTGCGGGGATTCTATCAGCCGGACTCCATTACGGTCGCGGCTCGGTCCGGTGCATCGCGGCCACTTCCATGCTTTGCTCGTCTGGTCGCGCTGCCTCTTGCTGAAGCGAGTCTGATCAACCGGCCGGCCGATCGAGGACGTCACGCACCAGGCGCAGCAGAGCGGCTTTCGTAAAGGGCTTCTCGAGGAACCAGCCGTGGTCGGCGAGGATTTCACGACTGACGGCATGGTCCATGTAGCCCGACATAAAGGCGACTTTGAGGTCCGGCCGCAGGGCCACGAGTTTGCGGGCGAGTTCCGGCCCGCCCATGCCCGGCATCACCACATCGGACAACAGCAAATGGATCGGGCCTTTGTGGGTCTCGGCGAGGCGGAGCGCTTCTTCCACGGCCTCCGCTTCGAGCACGGTGTAGCCTTCGGCGGAGAGCATGCCCCTGACGAGGCGCTTCAGCGAGCTCTCGTCTTCAATGACGAGGATAGTTTCATGCCCGCGGCATGGCGCGGCAGCTTCCTCCTGGGCGACGGCCGGCCTGATCTCACGAGCGGCGGGTAAGTACACGCGGAAAACCGTGTCTCTGCCGGCTTCGCTTTCGACGCCAATGTATCCGCGGTGTTGTTTGACGATGCCGTATACGGTTGCCAGCCCGAGGCCCGTGCCTTTGCCAGGTTCCTTGGTTGTGAAGAACGGCTCGAAAATCCGGGTGAGGGTCTCGCGATCAATCCCGTGGCCGCTGTCGTGGACCGCGAGCATCGCATAAAGACCGGGCTGCACGACGCCCGCTTCCCATGCCTGGATGTCTTCGCTGCCGGCGGTACCGACCTCGATCGTGAGCGTTCCGCCGCCGGGCATAGCGTCGCGAGCGTTAATCGCGAGATTCATGATGACCTGTTCGATCTGCCCGGGGTTCGCGTTGACAAGAGGAATGCCGGGAGCGATATGCGTGCGCAGATGAATGTGCTCGCCGATCGTGCGGCGGAGCAGATTCTCCATCGACACGACCTGCTCGTCGAGAGCGACGGGCTGCGTCTGCAACACCTGCCGGCGGCTGAACGTGAGCAGCTGGTTGGTGAGCTTCGCCGCGCGCTGGGCGGCGAGCAGAATCTCATTCGTCGGCTCGTGCGCGAGGTCGTCCGGCGCCGAACTGTCGAGCAGCATCTGGGTATATCCGGTGATGATCGTGAGCAGATTGTTGAAGTCGTGGGCGATACCGCCGGCCAGACGGCCAACGGCTTCCATCTTCTGCGCATCGGCGAGACGCTGCTCCATGCGCTTGCGCTCGGTAAGGTCGACATATGCCGCCATGATGCCCGCGACCGCGCCCGCCCAGTCGCGTATCGGCGCGGTGGAAACGGCGACGTCAACCGTGATGCCGTCTTTGCGGGCACGCTGCAGTTCCACATTTGTGACACCGATGCCCTCGAGGGTG